>CAMLIU010000023.1 GCA_946479995.1 uncultured Gemmatimonadota bacterium
CTCCGGACCCAGTGACCCGAACACCTCGTCGGTGGACACGTGCAGGAACCGGAAGCGCTCCGCCTCCACGGCGTCCAGTCCGCGGAAGTACGACAGCGCTTCGTCGAGCAGCACGAAGGTCCCCACGACGTTGGTCTCGATGAACGCGGCCGGTCCGTCGATCGAGCGGTCCACGTGCGACTCGGCGGCGAGGTGCGCGATCGCCGTGGGGCGGAAGCGCTCGAGGAGCGCACGCACGAGCGCGCGGTCGGCGATGTCGCCCTGCACGAAGTCGTAGCCCGGCTCGTCCGAGACCTCGGCCACCGTCGTCAGGCTCCCTGCGTAGGTGAGCTTGTCCAGGTTCAGCACCCGGTACCCCGAACGCACGGCACGACGCACGAGCGCCGAGCCGATGAAGCCGGCGCCGCCGGTGACGAGGAGGCGCTCGGGACTCATGACGGAGTGATTATCTGGGAGTACATGGCGGGAGGAATATACGCGGCGAATCCCCTCACGTCGCCCGCTCGTAGACCCGCCAGCGCATCCGCTCCCGCGCCCCCATTGCCCGCATCGGCTTGACGATCAGCTGGTTGTCCTCGAGCAGCCAGCTCGCCTCGGCGCCGATCTTCCCCATCGCCAGCCCGCGGCGCATGACCTCGTGGGTGAACAGGGCGAGAATGCTCCTCGTGCGGTACGCCTTCTTCACCCCCAGCGCCATCACGCGCGCCGTGCGGATGGTCTTCTTGCCGCGCAGGATGCGCAGGAGCCCGAGGGGGAAGAGGCGGCCGCTCCGGTTCTTCGCCAGCGCCACGTTGTAGTCCGGGACGGCGAGCATGAAGCCGGCGGGCTCCCCTTCCACCGACGCCATGAACGCGAGCTCCGGCCAGAGGAGGCGCTTCATGTCCTTCGCCATGTACTCGAACTCGGCGCGTGACATGGGGACGAAGCCCCAGTTCCGCTCCCACGCGTCGTTGTAGATCTCCCAGCAGGCTGCCACCTCGCGGTCGAAGCGGCGCGGATCGAGGTCGCGGAACTCCATGCGCCCGCTCTCCAGCGCACGCTCCGCCTGCCGCTTGACGAACTCCGGAAGCTCGTAGCCCGGCTCCGCGGCCGGAAACCAGAATGCCAGCAGGTCCTTCGCCTTCGCGAAGCCGGCGCTCTGGAGCAGCGTGTCGTAGTACGGCGGGTTCCAGGCCGTCATGAAGGTGGGCTGGTGCTCGTAGCCTTCCACGAGGAGGCCGCACTCGTAGTTCGTGCTGGGGTTCATCGGCCCCTGGATCGTCGTCAATCCGCGTCCGGCGAGCCAGTCCGCCGCCACGCGCAGCAGGAGGTCGGCGACGGCCTGATCGTCCACGGACTCGAAGAAGCCGAAGAAGCCGGTGCGATCACCGTGGAACTCGTTGTGGGCGCGGTTCTCGATCGCGGCGATCCGTCCGACCACCTTCCCCTCGCGCAGGGCGAGGAAGAGCTCGCGGTCCGCCTGCCGGTAGAAGGGATTCTTCTCGCGGTCCAGCGCATCGAACACGGCGACACGAAGGGGCGCGACCCACTGCGGGTAGCGGCGCTTGTCGTACATGTCGTACGGAAAGGCGACGAAGCGCTTGAGGTCAGCGCGCGTCGTGACGGTACGAATCTCGAGAGGCACGATTTTCTTCCGGATGAGTGTCATCCCGCAGTCCGCAGCGGGATGGCAGGCGCGTGCGCCAAGTGTAATACTGCCTTGCGATGAGCGTAGTCCCTCTTCCCTTCCCGACGATCGAGACCCCCGCCGACCGCGCGGCACGGTACTCCAACGCCGTGATCGCGACCTACCTCGCCGCGACCGCCTGGCCCATGGCAGAGTATGCGCGCAGCAGCGGCGACGTGGTGCCACCGCTGGTTCATCTTGTCGCCCTGGCAGCCGCGGTTTCCGTAACGGCGGTCACGCCACCGGCGCTCCGACGGCTGCGCGATTTGCTGCCGCTCCTGATCGGTCCCTTCCTGTACGTCGAGCTGCGCTGGCTCATCCCCGCACTCGGCCAGCCGCATCACGACGCGCTCGTGCTGATGTGGGAACGAACGCTGTTCGGCGGTATACCCTCCTCCGCGTGGGCCCCCGCCATGCCGTGGCCCGCGCTGAGCGAGCTGCTGCACCTGGCGTACGCGTCGTACTACGCCATCGTGCTGGTACCGCCCATCGTGCTCTACGCGCGCGGGAGGCGTTCTGCCTTCGCGGCCACCATGCTCGCGTTGACCATCGTCTACGGCGCGTGCTTCACGACGTACCTCTTCTTCCCGGTCGACGGGCCGCGCTACCTCGTCGGTCCGGCGAACGCACCCGCCGGCCCGATCCGGGCCTTCGTGCTGCACCTGCTCGAAGCGGGATCGTCCCGCGGCACCGCGTTCCCCTCGTCTCACGTGGCGGCCGCGGTCGTGGCGTCGCTTTGTGCGCTCGCCTTCCAGCGCAAGCTCGGTATCGTCGTCGCGGCGCTCACCGTGGGGCTCGCCCTCGGCACGGTGTACGGCGGCTTCCACTACGGCGTGGACGCCCTCGTTGGCGCGGTGCTCGGCGTCGCCTGCTGGCTGGTGGCGCGTCGCGCCTGGCGCTCACTGTCGCTTACCGGGCAGAGCGCCACCGCCGCCTCGTAGCGGACCCCCGTCGCGGCGAGCTCGTTGGGCAGCGGAAGCCGGGTGAGGTCGGCGACGCGCATCCCGGCCGGCCGCTCCCCCGCGCGATGCGCGTCGAGCCCCTGGATTCCACAGCCGATCGCCTTCAGCTCGGCCTCGACGCGACACCAGTGGCGAAGGAACACCCGGTCTGGCTCCTCGCCCCGCTCCACCGCCCGCAGCAGCTCGGCGCGCTCGGTCGGTGCAAGCGTTCGTTCGGCCACGCGCTGCCAGCAGTCGATCGGCCGCGTGCGCTCGACGTCCACTCCCACCTCCCCTTCACGGCTCAGCGCGACGAGGAGCAGATCGTCACAGTGCGCCACGCTGAACCAGAGGGGCAAAGAGGCCGAACCCCTCGCCAGCGCTGGCTTGCCGAACTCTCCCTCCACCAGTCGCACGGCGGACGCCGCCACGGACTGCAGCGCGCCAAGCACCTCGCGCAGCACGGCACGACCCACGGCAAAACGCCGCGCCACGACCTCGTTGGAATAGCCGGAGAGCCGCGACCGCTCGGCGCGAGAAAGCATCTTCGCCGCCCGCTCCAGCTCGTCCTCGCCGGCGAGCAGGCTCGCCGTGTACACCTTGACGTCCGCATCGCCGATGCGGGCGGCATCGGCCGACGGCCAGCGCAGGACGCGCGTACGCAGCGAACGGCTCACGGTCGGGAGCTCGCCTCCGCTGGCGGGCGGCGTTCCAGCGCGTCATCGAGCGCGGCGAGTGCCCGCTTCGTCGCCTCCACCGCGGCACGCAGCTGTTCCTCCGTGTGGGTGGACGCCACGAAGAAGCGCAGCCGCGCCTGGTCGTCCGCCACCGACGGAGCCACCATCGGCTGCACGTTGATCCCGGCATCGAACAGCATCGCGGAGAGCGTCGCCGCGCGCACCGACTCGCCGACGATCACCGGCACCACGGGTGTTCCCGCACTCGCCCCGGTGTCGAAGCCCGCCTCCTTGCACAGCGCGAGGAAGAGCGCGGCGCGTTCGTGCAGGCGCGAGACCCGTTCCGGCTCGGCCTCCAGCTTGTGCAGCGCCGCCACGGCCGCGGCGGCGTTGGCCGGCGTCATTCCTACGCTGAAGACGAAGCCGGGCGAGGTGTACTTGAGGTACTCCACCAGTGCGGCGCTGCCGGCGATGTACCCGCCGCAGCTCGCCAGCGACTTGCTCAACGTCCCCATCAGGATGTCGATGCGCCGCGCGTCGATTCCCGCGTGCTCCGTGATGCCGCGTCCCGTGGCGCCGAGCACGCCGAGGGAATGCGCCTCGTCCACCATGAGCATGGCGTGGTGCCGCTCCTTCACCTCCACGAACCGCGCGAGGTCGGGGATGTCACCATCGGCACTGTACACTCCCTCGATGACGACGAGCGCGCGACGGTGCTGCGCCCGCACGCGACCCAGCATGCCATCGAGCGCCGCCCAGTCGTTGTGCGGGAAGACGAGCCGGCGCGCTCCGGAGAATTCGGCCCCCTGCATCGCGCTGTTGTGCACGAGCTGGTCGCAGAGCACCACGTCCTCGGGACCGAGGAGGTGCGAGATGGTGGAGACGTTGGCGGTCACTCCGCCGATGTAGGCGATGGCGTCCTCGGTGCCGAGGAAGCGCGAGATCTCGCGCTCGAGCTCGCGATGCACGGGCCGCTCGCCCGACACGACGCGGCTCGCCGACACCGACGTCCCGTAGCGCTCGATGGCCTCCTCCGCCGCGCGCGAGACGTCCGGGTCGCCCGACAGGCCGACGTAGTTGTAGTTGGCGAAGTTGATGAGGGTGCGGCCGCCGATCACGGCCTCGCTTCCCGTGATCCCGTCGTGCACGTGGAAGAAGGGGCTCATGATGCCCTGCTCCTCCAGCGCATCCAGGCGGGCGCGCAGGGTGCGGTATTCGGCCCACTGCGACACGTCGGTGCTCGAGGCACTCGGCGGGCCGTACGTCGGCCACTGGGGCACGGCGACCTCGCGTGCCGGTGCCGCGTCGCCGTTGAGCGACGCCAGGTGTCGCGCGAGCGACCCGATGTCGGGCTGCTCCCAGAGGCGCGCCGGGTCGATGCGCCGTCCGAACCGTCCCTCGAGCGCCACCAGCATCCGGGTGGCGGCGAGCGAGTCGAGGCCGAGATCGCGCAGCCGCGTGCGGGGATCGAGCTTCGCCGGGTCCACGGCAAGCTCCTCGCGCACCCAGTCGATGACGAACGCCGTGATCGCATCCTTCGGCGCCACGACGTCGCTCCCCTTCACCTTCCAGCGCCCCACCACCTCCAGCTCTCCGGCGAGGAACGCCACGCGGCAGGCGCGACGCTGGATCTTCCCACTGGAGGTGCGCGGGATCGTGTTCTGGCGAATGAGGACGATCTCGTCGGGGACGATGCCGATCGTGCCGGCGAGCTCGGTGCGCACCGCCTGGAAGAGCGCGCTGTCCTCCTCGCTCCTGTGGTGGCGGGTGACCTCGGCCACGAGCACGAGCCGCTCGCGCGAGTCGCCGGCCACGCTGAACGCGGCAGAATAGCCGGCGCGCAGGCTCGGGAAGCTGCGTTCGGCGGCCACCTCGATGTCGTGAGCGTAATAGTTCCGCCCTTCGAGGATGACGAGATCCTTCAGGCGCCCGGTGACGACGAGCTGCCCACCCACGAACACGCCGAGGTCGCCGGTGCGCAGGAAGGATTCACCGGAGCCGGCGAGTCGCGCCTGGAAGGTCGCCGCCGTCTCCTCGGGGCGATTCCAGTAGCCCGCCGCGACGCTCGCGCCGGCGACCCAGATCTCGCCGACGTCACCATCCTCGCAGCGCACGCGCCGGTCGGGATCGACGATGGCCACCGTCTCGTCGGGGACCGGCAGGCCGGAGGCGACGAGCACGGCCTCCGGCGCGCCTTCACGCGGCTTGCGCAGCTCGCCCGACTCCAGCGCCCGGCGATCGGCGTGCACGAGCAGGGGCGGCCGTTCCGCCGGCCCGCCGGAGACGAGCAGCGTTCCTTCGGCGAGGCCGTAGCACGGCAGGATCACGTCGCGACGAAGCCCGCTCGAGGCGAAGGCATCGCCGAAGCGCGCGATCGTGTCGGCACGAATGGGCTCCGCGCCATTGAACGACGTGCGCCACGCCGACAGGTCCAGCGACGCACGCTCCTCGTCCGTGATGCGCTCCACGCACAGGTCGTAGGCGAAGTTCGGGGCCCCGCTCGTCGTGGCGCGATAGCGGGACATCGCCTCCAGCCAGCGGAGGGGCCGCTGCAGGAAGGTCGCCGGCGCCATGAGGGCAGCGGAAAGTCCCGCATACACCGGCTGCAGGATGCCGCCGATGAGCCCCATGTCGTGGAACGGGGGCAGCCAGAACACGCCGTTGTCGCCGGGCCGGTGCGCCGACACGCGGTGGATGGTCGCCGAGTTGTGCAGCAGGTTGGAGTGGGCGAGCATCACGCCGCGCGGGTCGCCGGTGGACCCGGAGGTGTACTGCAGCATGGCGAGCGACGCGCCGGTGACGGATGGCGCACGCCAGCCCGCCGCGTTGCCCTCGGCCAGTCGCGCGGCGTCGAGCCAGGTGAGTCCCCCGAGCTCGGGGGTGAGGGCCAGCCAGCCGTCGAGGCGCGCCATCAGGGCATCGGACGCGAGCGCGAGGCGGGCACCACAGTCGGCGACGATCCGTGCGACACGTGGATCGGCGCGCCGGGGGTTGGGCGGATACGCCGGCACGGCGACGGCGCCGGCGAGCAGGCAGCCGAAGAAGGCAGCGACGTACTCCAGCCCCGGCGGGACGAGCAGCACGACGCGATCCCCCGGCACCACGTGCTCCGCGAGGTGGGCAGCGATCGTCCGCGCGCGCGCCTGCAGCTGCGCGAAGGTCAGCGTGCCGTCCTCGCGGCCGTCGCTGTTGATGAACCGGAAGACGATGTGGTCGGGCTGCTGGGCCGCTCGGTAGTCGAGCAGGTCGACGAGAGTCCTCACTCCCGCGTCGCGCGCATCATCGCGCAGCAACTCACCCACGGTCACGTCGTCAACTCCTCCGTCGTTGCCTGCTCCGGCCCACGCGTCCTGGTCTTCGGTGGCTTCAACCAGCGCGCCTCGACGTACGAATTATAGGTCTCCCTCAGCCCGTCGAGCAGGGGGACCTCGGATTCCCAGCCCAGCTCCTGCCGCGCGAGCGAGGAATCGCAGAGCCACCATCGCGGACGGGCGAGGAGCGCCTTGTTCCGGTTCACGATCGTGGCGCGGCCGGTGATGGCGCTCACAATGTCGCCGCCGCGGGCCCCGATGTCGCGAAGCACCGCCGGCAGCGGCACGCCGATCGGCGACCGCCCGATGACGGCGTCGATGGCGTCATACAGCTCACCCCACGTGACGGGCTGCTCATTCGCCACGAAATACGTGCGCCCCGCAGCGACCGTTTGTTCGCCCGCGGCCAGCAGCGCCCGCACCAGGTCGCGAACGTGCACGATGGAGAGCGCATGATCGCGGGGAACGGCGCGGATCGCGACGCGGTGCCGCTCCTGGCGGAAGACGTTCAGGAAGTCGCGATCACCGGGACCGTAGACCGACGATGGCCGCACGATGGTGATGGGCAGCACGTTGCGGTAGCGCAGCGTGGCCTGCTCCGCCTGCAGCTTGCTCCGTCCGTACGCCTCGATGGGCGCCGCGGGGTCGGACTCGCGCACGGGCGCATCCGCCGCCCTCGCCGGGCCTGCCGCCGCCTGCGACGACACCAGCACGACGCGTGGCGGTCGTCCGCCGCGACCGGCGAGCGCGGCGAGCACGTTTGCCGTGGGAATCACGTTTCCGGCGCGGAACTGGTCGAGCGTCCTGCCCTTCGTCACGCCCGCCAGGTGGTACACGTGAGTGGCGCCCTGCCAGATGGGCGACTCGCGCACGGAGCGATCATCCAGCAGGTCCGCTTCCCAGTGTCCCACCCGCGGGTCGCGACGGTCGCGCGCGGTCTCGGGACGCGCAAGGGCCCTCACCTCGGCTCCGCGCTCGAGCAGCGCATCCACTACGTGCCTGCCGATGAATCCCGTGGAACCGGTGACGACGACGATCATGCGCGGAATGTCGCCAGCGTGCGCCGTTTCTCCTAGAGGCGGTGGCGACTGGAATCCGCGCGTCGAACGCATAGGTTACGTGAACTCACGGTGCGGTAGCTCAGTCGGTTAGAGCAAGCGACTCATAATCGCCAGGTCGTGGGTTCGAGTCCCACCCGCACCATTCCCTGCTTCCAGTGCGCCGCGTTTCCATCACCGTCGACTTCGAGCCCGACTGCCCGCCGTACCTCAGCTCGACGTTCCGCGGGATCGAGGAGGGCGCGCCGAAGCTGCTCGCCCTGTTTCACGAGCTTGGCGTTCGCGCCACCTACTTCACCACCGGCGAGGTAGCGGAGCGGTATCCCTCGGCGGTGCGTGCCCTCGTGGACGCCGGCCACGAGCTCGGCTGTCATGGCGTGACGCACACGGCGTTCGACACGCTCGACGAACGCACCGCGCGCTGGGAGATCGAGCAGTCGGTGAGCGTGCTCCGCTCGTTCGCCCCGGTCTCCAGCTTCCGCGCGCCCTACCTGCGCTTTCCGGAGCCGTACGTCCGGCTGCTCGAAGATGCCGGCTTCGCGCTCGATTCCTCGCTCGCGAAGTACAAGGCGTCGTACCGTGCACCGCGCCTGCCGACCACGCTGACGCGCATTCCCGCGTCCATGACCTCGTCGGTACTGCGGCTGCCGGCGTGGATCCGCGATCCGTGGCTCCTTGCGCTGGCTGACCCGGTGGTGCTCTTCGTGCACCCGTGGGAGTTCGTGGACCTCACGCACGAAGACCTGCGCTACGATTGTCGCTTCCGCACCGGGGACGTGGCCCTTCGCTGCCTGCGCGAAGTGATCGAGGCGTTCGACCGGCGCGGAGCGGAGTTCGTCCCGATGCGCGAGCTCCCGCCCGTCCCGACGGCGGCATGAGCGCCATGACGCCGCGACTGCGCACCCTCGCGCACGTCGTGGCGGTGGTGATACTCGCCGCGCTGCTCGTGGTGGCGATCCGCCGCTTCGACCTCGCGCAGCTCACCCTCGTCCTCGCCACCGCCCGACCCGCGTGGGTGGTCCTCGCGGTGGCGTCGTACATGGCGATCCTCCCGCTGTGGGCGCTGCAGTGGTGCGTGCTCGCGCCTCCGACCGGCGAGCCGCGCTTCCGGCGGATGCTCGGCGTCATCGCCATGTACTCCTCGGTGCTGAACACCACGCCCCTGCTCGTGGGCGAGGCGGCGGCGCTCGTCTTCCTCGTCGCGCGGGCGGGGATCTCGCGCGCCGCCGCGCTCTCCATGCTGGCGATGGACCAGCTGGTGCTCGGCATCGCGAAGGTCACCGTGCTGGTGCTCGCGGCGTGGCTCGTCTCGCTCCCCCTCTGGATGGAGCGCGGCATGCGCGCGCTGAGCGTTGCCGTGGCGATGCTGCTCGCGGCATTGCTCGCCGTGGCCTGGGGGGATCGCACCGTGGCACGCGTCGCGCAGCGCCTGCCCACGCGAGGGGGCCGTGCACTTCACGCCCTGGCAGGTGCGCTGGCTCCCCTTCGCTCGCCCTGGCGCGGTGGAAGCTCGCTGCTCCTCGCGCTGCTCAAGAAGCTGGCCGAGATCGTCGCCATCCTCTGCATCCAGCGCGCCTTCGGCGTCGCGCTCCCCTTCGGCAGCGCCGTGCTGGTCCTCGCCGCCCTCAACCTGGCGACGCTGCTGCCCATCGTGCCGGGCAACGTGGGCGTGTACGAGGCGGCGATCGTGGTGGCGTATGCGCATCTCGGCGTGGACGCCGAGCGCGCGCTCGGGATGGCGCTCGTCCAGCACGCCTGCTACTTCGTCGCCCTCGGCCTTCCCGGTTACGGCTGGCTGGCGCGCGGCGCGAGATCCCGCAGCGCGGCAGCCTCGCCGTAATAGCGCAGGTGCAGGTCGGCCACGTCTGGCCAGTCGAAGTCGGGAGGCACGGCGCGATTGTGCGCTGCCATGTACTCGCGGAACGGTGCTTCGATTGCCAGGCGTGAGATCGCCCTCGCCAGCTCCGGCTCGTCCCGCACGAGAAGCCCGTCCACTCCGCGCACGATGAAGTCGCGTGCCCCGCCGGCGAGCATCGCGACCACCGGCAGGCCGGCGGCACGCGCCTCCAGCGCCGCGATGCCGAATGACTCGCGCTCGCTCGGCAGCACGAATGCGTGCGTCCGGTGATAGAGGTCGCGAAGCGCTTCCCGATCCATGTGCCCCGGCAGCTCGACCATCGTTCCCACGTCCAGCGCGTCAGCGAGACGGCGGAGGGCACGGCGGTCGGGGCCATCCCCGGCGATGATGAGCCGCATCCGCGGCGACCCGCCGGTGAACCGCACGGCGCTCGCAAAGGCGCGGATCAGCCGCTCCGGCCGCTTCTTGCGCGAGAGACGCATCGCGGTGACGAACACGATTTCGTCGCCGCGCGGGGAAGCGGGACTGCCCGTTCGCCACCAGGACACGTCGATCCCGTTCGGCAGCACGCCCACCGCCGCGCCGGGAATCCACTGCGCCGCCTGCGCGGCCACCACGCTGCTCACCGCACTGAGCAGGATGCGTCCCCTGGCCCATGTGAACAGCGCTTCGCTAGCGCCGAGGATGAACGAGCTGCGGTGCAGCATGGAGTGGAAGGTCACGAGCGACGCCGCGCCGGCGCGCGCACCGGCCAGGGCTCCCGCATACGCGACCGGTGAGATCACACTCGCATGGGCATGCACGACGTCGAACCCCTCGCCGCGAATGACGTCGCCGAGACGCGCCATGGCGCGAGGGGTGAAGGCGAAGCCGGCGCCCGGCGCCAGCACGGCAGGCACGCGATGCACCGGCACGCCGTCCACCATGTCCGGACCGCGCGTGGTCGTGATCACGCGGGCATCCACTCCGCGCGCCCGCAGCGCGAGCGCGAGGTCGCGCAGGTGCAGCTCGATCCCTCCCTGCCGTGGCAGGAACCAGTCGCAGACGAGGGCGACGCGCACGGGCTGTCGCGCCTAGCGGTCCAGCCGCATGGCGAGGTCGAGCCGGTAGGAATGCCGTCGCGCAGCCGTGAAGTCCGCATTGCGGATCCGCTCCGCGCCGGCGCGCGCGATCAGGGTGAGCCCGCCAGGCTGCGGATACTCGACCGACGCCACGATCCGGTCGCGAAGCTCGTTCGTCACGGTGCCCACGCGATGGAGATCGAAGCGCGTCAGCACGTCCTGGACGACGTAATCGGAACGGCTGTACAGCTCCGCCCTGCCACCGAGCGCCACGCGCGCTCCCTGCTGTCCGTGCCAGGTCACCGTCCCGCCGAAGGCCTTCGCATCGGGACCGAGCTCGTCGCCGAGCAGGAGACCGTGCGTCGTGATCCCGTTCGACAATGGCCCGTGCGTGTAGGTGCGCACGCCCATGTGCGCCGCCGCCAGGCGAAGCGAGAATGCCGATCCGCCAACGCTCGGCAGGAGGGCGGAAAAGGTCTGCGATCCGTCCCATCCGAACAGCGTCGGGATGCGGTGCACGTCGAAGTCGTCGATCAGCAGCTCGGTGGCCAGCGTGAGGCCGCCCAGGCTCGCGAGGCGCAGGCGCCCATTCACCCCGAGCAGCTTGTCGGACTCGACGTCCATCGGCCGTGTGGGATCCGAGTAGTTGTGCCGGCGGAAGATGTCCACGAAGGGGAGGAAGTCGATCAGCCGGTCGCTGAACGACGCGTCGGGCGCGCCGGCGCCCCCGAAGTGATTCATGAACGTGGCGCCCAGCTCGAGTGCGCGGTGCGGGCGCACGCTCACCTTGTACGCCAGCAGCCGGGAATGCGATCGCACCTCGCTCCGGCCGAGGTCGGCGAG
>CAMLIU010000024.1 GCA_946479995.1 uncultured Gemmatimonadota bacterium
TCCGGCGTGGCGGGTGACGCTGGACCGACATGGAGGTGGTCAATGGCACAGGCGACTCGCAGGAATGGCGGCACGCAGGTCGTGCGGGAATCCGTGGAGCAGGTGTGGCTGGCTGGCCTCGGCGCGCTCGCGCTGACGGAAGAGGAAGGGAGCAAGTTCTTCCGCGCCCTGGTCAAGAAGGGCGAGGGAATCGAGAAGCGGTCGCGCACGCGGCTCGCCGACACGATGGAGGCGGCGCGCAACGCACCGGGAAACGCGATGTCGAGGATCGAGCACCAGGTGGACACGACCCTCGAGAACGTGATGCACCGGCTCGGCGTACCGACGCGTCGCGAGATCAGCAGCCTGTCGCGTCGCATCGAAGGGCTCGCGCAGTCGATGGAGAAGACGCCGCGCCGGCGCCGCACGACCACGACGCGCGCGCGGAAGAGCGCCGAGACCGGCGGCACGATGGCGGCGGCCCACTGAGGGCTGGATGCCGCGGAGGCGGTCGCAGGGCGGGGTCGGACTTGCGCTGGCGGGCGGCGGCCCCGGCGGCGCGATCTACGAGATCGGTGCGCTGTTCGCGCTCGACGAGGCGCTGGACGGTCTCGACCTCGCCCACCTGTCGTGCTACGTGGGGGTGAGCGCGGGAGCGCTCCTCGCGGCCTGCCTGGCGAACGGCATGTCGCCGGAGCTGCTCGCCCGCGTGCTGGACCAGCCGGTGGAGGGCGAGGAGCCGTTCGATCCCGGCATCTTCTTCTCGCCCAACTACCGCGAGTTCGCGCGGCGTGGCCTCGCGCTGCCCGCCCTGTTCGCGCAGATGATCTGGTCCCTCACGCGGCGCCGCAGCGAGCGCACCGTGCTCGCCTCCGTGGGGCGTCTCTCGCGCGCGCTTCCCACGGGACTGTTCGACAACGAGCCCATCCGTCACTACCTGGAGCGAGTCCTCGCTCGGCCCGGTCGCACCGATGATTTCCGGAAGCTGAAGACGGAGCTGGTGATCGTGGCGACCGACCTCGCGGCGGGCCGCCCGATTCGCTTCGGCTCGCCAGGCCGCTCGCAGGTGCCCATCTCGCTCGCCGTACAGGCGAGCACGGCGATGCCCGGGCTGTACCCGCCGGTCGAGATCGACGGACGCAACTGCGTGGACGGCGTGCTGCTCAAGACGGTGCACGCCTCCGTCGCGCTCGACTATGGCGTGGAGCTCCTGCTCTGCGTCAACCCGATCGTGCCCGTGGATACCACCACGGGAGAGGAGGAGGGGGCGCTGGCCCCCGGTGCGCTCTACTCCGGCGGCCTGCCGCTCGTGCTGTCACAGACTTTCCGGACGCTCGTGCACTCGCGCCTCGAGATCGGTCTCGCCGGCTATGTGGAGCGCTATCCGGAAGCGACGGTGCTGCTGTTCGAGCCGCCCGGCGACGAGTACGAGATGTTCTTCTCGAACATCCTCACGCTCAGCGACCGGCATCGCATGTGCGAGCTCGCGTACGCCGTCACCCGTGAAGACCTGCGCCGGCGCGCGGACGAGCTGGAGCCGGTGCTCGCCAGGCATGGCGTGCGCCTGCGGCGCGACGTGCTGGCGGACCGCCGCCGGACGCTGTGGGGAACCATCGCCGAGCACGGGGCCGAGACCACCGGACTCGCACGTGCCGCGCAGTTGAGCGCCCACCGGCGCACGCGCCGACGCGCGCGTGGGAAGGCCAGCTAGCGCTGGTTCGCGTCGCTGCGCGGTGGAAGCGGTCGCTCCGACAGCCGCCACACGAAGCGTCCCTCGCGCATCGCCCGCTCCAGCCGCGACGTTCCGCGATGACCGTACGGCGCGCGACGCAGCATGCGAGCGAGTGACAGCAGCGGCCACCCGAACGGCAGGTAGAACGCCACGAGGTCGAGGTCACGCAGGATCGCCTGCAGCCGGTTTCGCGCTGGCAGGCGAGCGCGATCGCGCTCGTGCCTGATGAACGACAGCGGCCAGCCGGTGGGAATGGCGCGCCAGCGTGTGCGCGCCCCGTGCCTCAGGCGGCGCCAGAGCTCCGGGAGGGCGTAGCGACTCTTCCCGAACCGCGACACGCTCTCGTCGAGCCCACGCTGCATGAGGTCACGGACTGCCTCCGTGGCCGCCTGGACCGTCGGTGCCTTGCGCACCATCGTCGTCACGTCGATCGGCTCGCCGACGACGAACACCAGCCGTGCCGGGAAGGCGAGGTACCACATCCACGGGAAGACCACGGCGAGCAGCCCGATGGGCAGCGGCAGGAAGGGCACGACGAAGAGGCGCTGCATCAGCCAGTCGAGCCACCGGAAGGTGTAACCGAGAGGATGGATCCACTCGCCGTTGACGACGTACACCGGCAGGATCGGGACGTCGTGCCTGGCCGCCAGTCGGATGAAGCTCGTGTGGAACGGTTGCAGCTGGTAGCGGCGACCGAACCCCTTCCCGATGCCGGGCACCCCTTCGGGGAAGTAGAGCGTGCGATCACCACGGCGCAGCAGCGCGTCGAAGTTGTCGAACGTCATGTCCACGCCGCCGCCGCGCCGCCAGAAGTCGTCGATCCCGAAGGGTCGCATCCACCACACGAGGGACAGCTCGTGCTCGTAGACCGTTCGGAACTTGGCCTCGTCGGTCATGCCGTCGCGTGACCAGAGCAGCGCGTCGAGCGCGATCGCGTCGTACGGAAAGGCGTTGCCGCTGTGGTTCGCGGCGAGGATCACCGGGCCCCGCGGCGGAATGCGCTCCGCGCCGACGATCTCGGCGCGGAACCACTGGCGCAGCAGCGGCTCGATGGCCGTCGTCATGATTGAACGCGCCCATTCGGCGTCGAACGGATCGTGGGCCTTCGCGGCCGGCGCCGTGATGCGCCGCTGTGCGGGGAGGTGCACGTCGAGATGCATCATTCCTTCGTCCCCCGCAGGGCGATCGCCAGCCCCGTGACGAAGAGCAGCGTCCACACCGGCCATGCACCGCGCAGCGCCAGCACCAGCGCGCCCGCCACGATGCAGAACCCGGCGAGGAGCGCCCCGCGCACGCCCGCCATCGGTGACGGCGCCTTCTCCTGCGTGGAGCGCTCCAGCACGCGCACCCCTTCCGTGATCAGCAGCGGCATCTTCGCCAGCGCATCCACCAGGTCCGGCGCGCTCTTGAGCTCGTCCCGGATGATCCGCACGGGATTGAACTGCTCGAGGAAGATGCGCCGGATGTGCCCGCGGGAGATGCGGGCGATGTCGATCCCCGGCATCATCACCTGCCCCACCCCCTCGAAGGTGATGAGCGCCTTCACCATCAGCACCATCTCCACCGGGAAGTACATCCGGTACTGCGCACCCAGCGTCACCGACTCCAGCACCAGCTGCGCGAGCGAGAAGCTGTCGAAGCGCGCGGCGCTCCGCCAACGCCCGCTGATCTCCGTCACCTCACGACGGAAGCCCGAGGGATCCGCCCCCCGCCCCGGTTCGGCGACCGCGCTCAGGTAGCGCGCGGCACTCTCCGCATCGCCCGACACGAGCGAGTAGTAGTAGTAGAGGAGCAGCCGCCGCAGGTCGCCGTCGAGATGTCCCACCATGCCGAGATCGATGAACCCCACCTTCGGACCGGGGAGCACGAGCAGGTTGCCCGGATGCAGGTCCGCGTGGAAGAATCCGTCGCGGTAGATCATGCGGATGATCGACGCGGCGCCCAGGTCCACCAGCCGCTCCCGGTCAGCCAGCGGGAGCGTGCGTGCCGCCTCATCGTCGGGTCGCGGCCCGTCGAGGAACTCCATGCACAGCACGCTCTCGGCGCTGTACTCGGTGTAGATGGTCGGGAAGACCACGTCGGGCATGTCGGCGAAGTTCGCCTTGAACGTCGCGGCGTTGCTCGCCTCGCGCCGGAGGTCCACCTCGCGCTCCGTGTAGGTGACGAACTCGTCGATGATGCGCCGCGGCTGGTAGTGCGGCACCACGAGCTCCAGCAGGCGGCCGAGCGCGCGCAGCAGGCGCGCGTCGCGGCGCAGCGTCTCGCGGATGCCCGGCTTCACCACCTTGAGCACGACCTCGTCGCCGTCGAGCGTTCGTGCCCGGTGGATCTGCGCAATGGATGCCGAGCCAAGGGGCACCGGATCGACCCAGGTGAACATCGCCGCGATCGGGCGGCCGAGTCCCTCCTCCACGAGCTCCCGGTACCTCGGGAAGGGGACGATGGGGAGCTGGTTGAGGAGCCGGCGGAGCTCGCTCGTCACCGAGCGTGGCAGGATGTCTTCGCGCAGGCTGAGGATCTGCCCCAGCTTGATGTAGGTGGGGCCGAGCAGCTCCAGCCGCCGGCGCAGCTGCACGGGGAACGGTTGATCGCGCAGCTCATGGCGGAGGAGCGGACGCAGTGGCAGCGCGATCACGCGAAGGAGGGCCTCGCGGGGACCGGCGCGGGCGCCGTGTGCCGGGGAGGCATGGGCGCGCGCCACGAGTCCACCTGCCAGCAGGCCAATCACGTGACGCACCGTCACGGCGAGCCGCCGCATGAGCCCCGGCGGCGGCCCCTCCTGCATCACTTCCAATGCAGGCGACGAGGGCACACGCTCCTGGCGCGGCGTGCGCCTGCTGCGCGCGCGAGGCGGTCGAGCGGACGGGCTCCCGGCCTTTGCCATCCCGCTGCGCATCCCGCTCACCGGTTGCGGCCGAACTTCTCGTGCGCCGACACCCACTCCTTCGTGCAGATCGCCGCCGCGAGCGACAGCTCGCCGGCGAGCGCCACGCCGGCGACGATCTCGGCAAGCTTGCGAACCTTGCCCGTGCCGTAGCACCCCATCACCTCGAGGCACTCGCGCTGCGTGCCGAGGTGCGTTCCACCGCCGTGCGTGGCGACGATGAGCGACGGCAGGGTGATCGACACGTACGCGTCGCCCGCCGGCGTGATCTCCAGGTAGCCGGTGGCCGCCGAGCCCTCGACCACGTTCGCCACGTCCTGCCCCGTGGCGATGAACATCGCGGCGAGCGCGTTCGCCGCGTGGAGCCCGTTGTTCATCGCCCCGGCGAGGTGCGCTCCCACGTTCCCCACGCCCGCCCAGAAGGCGAGGACGCGCGGTTCGACGTGCAGCCGCTCGACGAGCAGCGCGCGCGGAATGGTCGCCTCCGCGGTCACGCGCTTGCCGCGCGTGCGCAGCATGTTGATGTAGGAGACCTTCTTGTCGCTCGACAGCTGGGAGTCGAGGAAGTAGTTGCGCACGCCAGGATTGTTGGCGGCCATCCACTCGCAGGCGGCGAGCGTCGCCCGCCCCACCATGTTCTGCCCGCCGGCGTCGCCCGTCGTGTAGTCGAGGCGCAGGAAGGCGAAGCGGCTCGCGAGGTAGGTCTCGATGCGCTGGAGCCTGGCGACGTGCGACGTGGCCTCGGCGGCCTGTCGAATGTCGTCGATCCGCTCCTGCACCCACGTGGCGAAGTCACGCGCCGCGCGTGCGGAGTCGAGGATGAACACGGGCGCGCGCTGCATCCGGTCGGCGCACACGGTGCACGTCACGCCCCCCGCCGCGTTCAGCAGCTTGATCCCGCGGTTGTACGAGGCGACGAGCGAGCCCTCGGTCGTCGCCAGCGGGATGAGGAACTCGCCATTCGCATGCTCGCCGTTCACCTTCAGCGGTCCGGCGAAGGCGAGCGGTACCTGCGCCACGCCGCTGAACGACTCGATGTTGCCGAGTGTCGAGATCGGGTCGATCGAATAGTGGCTCACGTGGTGGAGCGCGACGCCTGCGCGCTCCTCCACGAAGCGCTGGCGTTCGCCGGCCGCATCGAGGCTGTGGTCCCGAACGATGTCCTTCTGGTAGGGCACGCCGCCCGCCACGCCGCTGGACTGCATGGGACACCTCCCCGTCGCCACGGGTTCGTGTTAACCTCGCCCTTCCCGGCAGGGATCGCTGTCAGGCAAACGGCGGCACGCCGGGCATTGCCTGACGGCCCTCGTCACCGTCGGCCTTAGCTTGGCGCGCATGGATACCGTCCTCTTCACCGGCTTTCCCGGATTCCTCGGCAGCGAGCTTCTCCCTCGCGTGCTCGCCCGCATCCCGGACGCGGAGGCCGTCTGCATCGTGCAGCCGAAGTACCTGGCGCTCGCGCACGCACGGATGGAAGAGCTCGTCGCGCGATCGCCGGAAATCACCGGTCGCACCCACATCATCGAGGGTGACATCGTGCACCCCGACCTCGGGCTCGGCCCGGCCACGGAGCTGGCGTCCCACGTCGTCGAGATCTACCATCTCGCCGCCGTCTACGACCTCTCGGTCGCGCGCGAGCTCGCGGTGCGCGTGAACGTGGAGGGAACGGCACACATGCTCGCCTTCGCGGGGCGCTGCCCTCGCCTGCGCCGCTTCCAGTACGTCAGCACCTGCTACGTGAGCGGCCGCTACCCGGGCCTGTTCACGGAGGAGATGCTCGAGGAGGGGCAGGCGTTCAACAACTTCTACGAGGAGACGAAGTATCTCGCCGAGGTCGAGGTGCAGTCCGCGATGCGCGGGGGGCTCCCCGCCACCATCTATCGGCCTGCGGTCGTCGTCGGCGACAGCACCACCGGCGCGACGCAGAAGTTCGACGGGCCCTACTTCGCCATGCAGTGGCTGCTGCGCCAGCCGAAGGTCGCGCTCATGCCCGTCGTCGGCGAGGCGCGGGCGACGCGGTTCAACGTGGTACCGCGCAACTTCGTCGTCGACGCGATCGCCTGGCTCAGCGAACGCCCCGAGTCGCTCGGCAAGGTCTACCAGCTGGCCGATCCTGCGCCGCTCACCATCGACGAGCTGCTGACCGAGCTTGGGCGCAGCACGGGGCGCAGGCTGATCCGGCTCCCGCTGTCGCACGGCCTCGCGAAGTGGCTCATCGAGAAGGTGCCCGGGGTCTATGCCCTCATGCGCATCCCGTCGAGCGCGATCGACTACTTCGTGCTGCCGACGACCTTCTCCACGACGAACACGCAGACTGACCTCGCGCCGAGTGGCATCACCTGCCCGCGCTTTCCGGAGTATTCGGGCCGGCTCGTGGAGTTCATGCGGGCGCATCCGGAGGTGGGTGCCGCGGCGATGACGTAGGCCCGGGTCGTCCGAGTGGCGACAGGCGACGCCAGTGCTGGTATCTCATCACAACGACATCGACGCCTCACGGGCGGCCTCAATGCCCTCCCGCGTCCAGTGAGTCGGCCCATTTGACGAGCGTGGCGAGGCCCGTGATCTCCTGATCGATCGTCACGGATACGCAGTGACCCGGTGCCGGTGACGGCACGGAGCGAAACAGCTCAGGGTTTCCCATCGCGAGGGCACGCGCGGCGTAGGCCGCCTCGTGTGAGAACGGCACGACGGGATCACGCAGTCCGTGCAACGAGAGCACCGGGATGCGCAGCCGCCCGGTCGGTTCGTAATAGTGATCGAGGTAGTTCCCCGCATCGGGACTGTCCGTCCAGCGCGCAATGCCCACGTTGAGCGCCGTGGCGTCGCGGCCGTCTGTGAACTCGTACCGCACCAGGCTGTTGTCGAAGAATCCGTGGTTGTGAGTCCTCTGCAGCACGTTTCCGACGTCCGTCACCGCGAACCCGATCAGGGCGACGATTTCACTGACGACCTCGTTGTTCGCCCTGCCGTTGATGAGCAGGTCACCCTGATAGACGAGGTCGAGCTGCTTCACGCTTGCCATCGACGCTGTCTCGAGAGGATGGGCCACGAGGAGTTGCCGGAGTGGGCCAGCGATGGTACCGGCGTAGTCCACGTCGGGAGGCACGTCGAGCAACCCGGCGCCGGCGCCCATGCTTTCCAGGAATCCCGGGAAGAAGTAGTCGAGCAGCAGCCGACCGGTCGCGATGTGATCGACTTCCATGCGCGAGCCACCGATGAAGCCACACTGTGGCATGGCCCCGTCGTAGGTTTCCGGATGCTCCTCGGCGAGCATCAGCGCGATCGCACCACCGAGCGACCGACCCGTGATGTAGGTGTGTGACGGCTTGCCGAATGCCGACGTGAACAACCCGCTCAGTTGATGTGTGCGCTGCGCACCGTCCTTCACGTCAAAGCCATTGGACGAAAAGGTGGACCATGCGAACGCATACCCGCGTGCGAGCAGCTCGTCCCGCAGGGTGGCGATGTCGTTTGTGATGTAGGGCTCGACCGATAGCGACGGGTCACGCGATCCGTGAGCGAAGACCACCAGCCGCCGATCCGTCCACGGCACAGGCCGATACAGCGTGTAGAATGACCCCGGTCCCGTTTCCCCATGCACCGAATCCGCCGCGATGATCGCGGGCGCCCTCTCCGGGATCGCCTCCTCCGTGCGTCGAGTGGGATGGGGAAATTTGCGTGGTACAGGCGCAGAGGGAGGTGTGCCCGAGTCGTCGCACCCCGCCAGCGCCGACGCCATTAGCATGGCAGTCAGTGTCATGTGAATGAACCTCATGTTGCCCTCCCTGTGGGCAGAAAGCGCAAGTGCGACGTACCCGGCATCGCTGATCGACGAGCTCGCATGGGTACCTCCTGGGGGCGCTCTTGCGTGGCGCTCCATGGCGCGTAACTTCGTCAACCTGGAGCGGCCCGCTTACCGCCCTCTCTCGTCGCCCTTATCGGGTGCGTAAGAGGCGGAGCGCGGGAGGGACACGAGGCGCCGATGATTCGGCTGCGAACGCTCGGCTCGGTCCGAATTTTCAATGGCGACGAGCGCGATCTCGAATCGCTGCTCGCCCAGCCACGGCGCGTGGCGCTGCTCGTCTACCTCGCCCTCGCCACTCCACGCGGTCTCCATCGCCGCGACACGCTGCTCGCGCTCTTCTGGCCGGAACACGACGAAGCGCACGCCCGCAATGCGCTCAGCCAGAGCGTGCACGTGCTCCGACGCATTCTTGGCACGGAGACGATCATCAGCCGGGCGGACGACGAGCTGGGTCTCGACTGGGCCGGCTTCTGGTGCGACGCGGTCGCCTTCGAAGCCGAGCTGGAGGCCGGACACGTCGACGCGGCACTCGAGCTGTACCGCGGCCCGCTGCTCGAGGGATTCCACGTCTCCAACGCCGCCCCTGAGCTCGATCGCTGGCTCGATCAGCAGCGTGAGCATTACGCGCTGCGATACGCACAGGCACTGGAGTGGATGGCGCGGTCGCGCGAAGCGGCGGGGGATTTCGCCAGCGCCGTGCCCTGGCGGCGGAAACTCGCCGCGCTCGATCCATTGAGCGCCCGCGCAGCGAGCGCCCTGATGCGCGCGCTGGCGGCAGCCGGCGAACGCGCACAGGCACTGCAGCACGCGCGCGTCCATGAGATGCTGGTGCGCGAGGAGCTCGGTGTGGCGCCCGACCCGTCGATCGTCACCCTCGCGCGCGAGCTTGCTGCGCCACGCGAGGATGCGGTACGTGTCGAACACGCTGCACCACCGCAGCCGCCGACATCGATCCCGCTGAACGAATCGGGGGCGCGGGGAGAAGCACCGGTCGCGCCGCGGCCGACCACGGGCTACCGGAGCTGGCATCGCGCCGCCTCGGTGATTGGCGTCGGCGCGTTCCTGCTCGTCGCCGGCGGTGCGTTCGCGCTCTCGCGAGCGCGGAGCGTCCGTGGCGCGTCCGCCGTCGAGTGTCTGGCCGTCCTTCCACTCGCGAACCTCTCACGCGATTCGGCGCAGGGCTACCTCGCTGACGGAATCACCGATGCCATCATCACCGAGCTCGCGCGCTATGACCGCCCTACCGTCATCTCGCACACCTCCACGGCGCGCTATCGGGACACCCGGAAGTCCGTCCCGGAGATCGCACATGACCTGAGCTGCGATGCGGTACTGGAGGGAACTGTCACGCGCGATGGCGATCGGGTCCGCATCGCCACCCGCCTCGTCCGTGCCTCGGGTGATCGGCAGCTCTGGTCGGAGTCGTACGAGAGTGACCTCAGTGACATCGTCGGGCTCGAGAGACAGATCGCCGAGCAGGTTGCGCATGCGGTACGCGCCGTCGCCACGGCCGGTGACAGCGCTCCTGCGCCGGCACCACGCAACGTGGATCCCCTGACGTACGCCATCTACCTGCGCGGGCGCGACGCGTTCATGAGCCGGAATCCCGCCTCGTTGCGCCAGGCGCTTGCTCTCTTCCGGCAGGTCGTCGACCGCGACTCCACCTTCGCGCCAGCCTACAGCGGCTTGTCGGACACCTACCGCTTCCTCGGCGGCTCGGGTTACGCGCCCCTGGCGTTCTGGACCGACAGCGCCGAGCCCTATGCCCGACGAGCGCTGGCGCTCGACCCCAACAGCGCCGAGGCGCATACGTCGCTCGCGTCGCTGCTCACCGATCGGGGCGACTGGCCTGCGGCTGAACGGGAGTATCGCCGTGCGATCGCACTGCGTCCCGGCTACCCGCTGGCGCATCACTGGTACGCTATCATGCTCGTGACGCTCGATCGCAAGGCCGAGGCGCTGCGCGAGATCCGCCGTGCGTCGGAGCTCGATCCGCTCTCCCAGGCGATCCAGGGCGAAAAGGGCGAGATCGAGGGATACGCGGGCGTGCGCATTCCGCAGAGCCTCACGCCGAAGCGGCCGATACCGAACGCGGCGGCGCTGCTCGACCCGACCCATCCCGGTACCCGGGCCGCGCGATCCGTTGCGCTCGCACGGGGAGGAAGGTGCCGCGAAGCCTACGCGGAAAACCTGAAGGCCCAGGAGCTGGCGCCCGACAACACGGTCATCATGATCTCGCTCGCCAACGTCCATTCCTTCTGCGGAGCATCGGACAAAGCTCGCGCCGTCCTGGATTCAGTGGAGCAGCATCCCGACGCCCGGCTTGAGGCTGTCTGGATCGCCGCGCTGTACGCGCAACGCGGAGAAGCCGACTCCGCATTCGCGTGGCTGATGAATGGGCAGTGGGGAATGCAGGGCCGGCTGAAGCTGCGCACGTTGCACGGCCTCGACCCGCTTCGTGCCGACCCACGCTTCGCGCAGGTGATGCGCGCTGCCGGTATCCCCTGATCGCCTCCGCATGCGCTTCAGCGTGCTGGTCGCGCTTTCGGCGTTCACGCCGGGACTGGCCCTCGGTCAGGCGACTACGTCCGTCCTGCGCGGGACAGTCACGGAGCAGCAGCGGGGCATACCGCTCGCGGCGCGGATCGACGTCCGCAATCGGGAGACCGGCGAGACTCGACACGCGCTCACGGACGCCACGGGCACCTACCGGATCCTCGGGCTGACCCCCGGCGCGCACGACGTGACAGCGACGTCGCTCGGGTACCGTCCGCAGCGGCGGGTGGGCGTGCAGCTCGTACTCGGCGAGCGCACGCGGGTAGACTTCGCGCTCGA
>CAMLIU010000025.1 GCA_946479995.1 uncultured Gemmatimonadota bacterium
CCGAAGTCGTAGCGCCGCGCGTCGAGCGGCGTGAGATGAAAGGTCTCGTCCATTAGGCGGCTCTCTCTCCGAACAGGACGGTGCCGAGGCGCACCAGGGTGGCGCCCTCTTCCACCGCGACCTCGTAATCGCCCGACATGCCCATGCTCAGCTCCGTGGCCGGATGGCCGGCGTCACGCAGCCGTTCCCTGCACTTCCTCGCCCCGGCGAACACCTGCCGCAGCGTGGCGACGTCGGCGTCGAATGGCGCCATCGTCATCACACCGCGGAGAACGATTCCCCGCAGCCCCCGCAACCGCTTCGCCTCGGCAGGGACCTCGGCAGGCGTATAGCCCCCCTTCGTCCCCTCACCCGACACGTTGACCTGCATCAATACGTCGAGCGGCCGCCCCAGTTCGTCGCCGAACGAGGCGAGCGCGTCAGCCAGCCGCGCGGAATCCATCGAGTGAATCAGGTGGAAACGATCCACCTGCTTCACCTTGTTCCGCTGGAGATGGCCGATGAGGTGCCAGCGAAGGGGCCGATCGACCTGCGGCATCTTCGCCAGCGCCTCCTGCACCTTGTTCTCACCCACGTCCCGGAGCCCGGCATCCCACGCCGCGAGCGGCGCATCGGGCCCATGGGTCTTCGTCACGGCCACGATGGTGACCTGCTGACCGTGCCCGCCCCGCGCCTGTGCCCGCTCTATCTGCTCCCGTACCGCGGCCAGCCGCGAAGGCAGGTCCTGAAATGGCATAACATGCGAATTTACCGAAAGTTGCAACGCACTTCAAGCGAGTCCCGCCGCGCCTTCTCCAGCGCCTCGGGGCGCGCCAGGCGGGGGCACTCGAGCAGCGCGAGCATCAGCTGTGGCGCCATGTCCACGTTGTCTTTCGTGCTTGGTGCGGCGACCAGCGGTATCCAGGGCAGCGTGGCAGCGAGGTCCACCACGGCCGTATCCGCGCCGGCGCCGGCCGGTGCGGTCGAGCGGTAGTCCACCCCGGCCAGCACCCACCCACTGCCGAGCAGCGAACGCTCACTCGCCGTCAGCAGGGCCGAGGCAGCGACCGGGCGCCCCGCGGCGCGCGCCGCTCGAGCGATGAGGGCGGCCTGCTGTTCGTGCCGCCAGTCCGCCCCGGGAACCGGCTCGTGCGTCGGCCACTGCAGTCCCGTTCGCTGCGCCACCTGGTCGGTGTACCACTCCGCGGACAGCAGCGGCATCGTCACGGGCGTGACGTCGCGGCGCAGGCCTTCCACCTCCTGCGCGTACCAGAGCGGATAGCTGTCGTTGTCGCCGGCCAGGAACAGCACGGCGTCGCGTGGCGCAGTCTGCAGGATCGCGTGCGCCACTCGACTCGCGGCGTCGCGCTCCGGCTCGCGACGCCGGTTCATTACGCTCCAGTTGCCGGCGAGCGGAAGCAGCGCGACGACGAGTGCGCTCCACGCGGGCCAGCGACGGGCGCGCACGAACGTCATGGCACCGCAGCCAGCGAGGCACCCCCACGCCCAGAATCCGTAGACGAAGAAGTAGTCACGCTCGCGAGCCTCGTGCGGGGCGCTGTCCGGAAGGACACCCCAGCCGAGCGACGCCCCGGCACGAAGGTTCAGGTAGACGACGACGCCCAGCGTGCCGCAGAGCAGCAGCATGAGCACCGCATCGCCCAGGCGGCGCGACTCGCGCCGCAGCGTGCGCGCGCCCGCCACTCCGAGGAGCAGGAACACGACTGTCGCCGCCACGCGCGCCGGCGTGGTGAACACGCCCCGCCCCCAGCTGAGGGCCGCCTGCCAGTCCGCGTACTGCGCGAGATTGGCGACCTGGAGCCAGACCGGCGCGCGACGGGGCCACAGCCCCGCCACGTCGTACTGTCGTCGCGCCACGACGTCGACGAGCGCGGCGAGCGTGGAAGGATTTCCCTGGTTGAGTGCAGGATCGTGCCGCGCGCGAACCAGCATGAGGAGCAGTGCACTCGAGGCGACGACCGCGAGCGTCACGAACGCCGCGATGGGCGCCGCACGAGGTTCCTTCTCGCGCCACAGTGTTGCGGCGATCACGACCAGCGCACCGACGCCGACGAGGATCGCGGAGCCACGCCCGACTCCCGCCGCGACGATGGTCACCCCGATGAGCGCGGCGCCGCGTCGCACACGCCATTCTCCGGCAGCGTCGCGCGCGGCGAGCAGGATTGCCGCCGGAGCCGTGACGAGCACGCTCAGGTGGACCGCCGGTGCGAGCAGGATGAGGTACGCCGTCAGCGCCGTCCACCGCGTGCCCCTCCGATCCACCCCTTCGCCCGCCCTGTCCGCGCAGGCGAGCAGCAGCACCGCGTGCAGGAGCGCGATCGCGTAGACCTCGGTCTCGGTCGCGTTTGCCCACGCCGACGCCATGAGGCCGGCGGCGAGCGCCGCGGCGACGGCGCGCCAGGTGCGAACGTCGCTCGTCACGCCGGTGTCCACGTTTCCGCGCGCCCGAGCGAGCATCCATGCCGTCACTCCGCCCGCCGCCGATGTCGCCACGGCGGAGAGGAGGTTCATCGCCAGCGCCGCGCCGAGCAACGGGGCAAGCATCAGGACCCAGGCGTGGCCGAGCGCGACGTAGAGCGGCGTGCCCGGTGGGTGGGGGATCCCGAACGTCCAGGCCGCCGTGATGAACTCGCCCGCGTCCCAGAAGGTGACGCCCGGCGCGAGCGTGAGCAGGTAGCACGCGAGCAGCACTGCGCCGGCAAGCCAGCCAGCGCGGCGGGGCGTCAGGCCGGCACTCCCGCCACGCTGGCTGGCACGCGCGCTGGTCCGGGGCCGGCGAGCAGGTCGCGCAGGTCCTGTGGCGTCAGATCCCGGTACAGCCGGCCGCGGTGGGCCACGGACACCGCCGCGGTTTCCTCGCTCACCACCACGACCATCGCATCGCTCTCGTCCGAAAGCCCGAGTGCCGCGCGATGCCGGGTGCCAAGCGAGCGGTCGGCGAGCACGCTCTGCGAGAGCGGCAGGATGCACCCGGCGGCGATGATCGTGTCGCCGCGCACGATCACGGCGCCATCGTGCAGCGGGGAGTACGGAGTGAAGATCGTCGCCAGCAGGTCGGCGGAGACCTTCGCCTCCATGGGCGATCCCGACTCCACCCACGGGTCCAGCGCCACCTCGCGCTCGATCGCCACGATGGCGCCGATGCCCGAGCGGCTGAGGCGCTCGACCCCGTCCACGATCTCCTCGGCGACTTCCCGCTGGGCCATCTGCCTGAACAGGCGCGCGAACCGCGCCTGTCCGAGGTGCGCCAGCGCTGCGCGCAGCTCGGGAGCGAACACTACCAGCAGCGCGATGGCGCCGTACTGGAAGACGAAGCCGAGCACGTAGGTGATCATCTCCAGCTTCAGCACCCACGCCGCCGAGTAGATGGCGAGCAGCATCACCAACCCGGTGACGATCTGCAGCGTACGCGTACCGTGGAAGAGCAGGAGGACGCGATACAACGCGTACGACACGATCAGGATCTCCAGCACGTCCCGCCACCCCGGGTGGAGGAGCCGGAGCTGGGCCAGCTCGCTCACGCGCGCGCCTCCCCGGCCGCACGGATCGCCGCCGCCACATCGAGCGCGTGGCGGGTGGGTCCCACGTCGTGGACGCGGAGCACCCGGGCGCCTCGGTCGTACGCCGCCACGGCGGCGCCGAGGCTTCCGTCACGGCGCTGCTGTGGCTGCGTGGCGCCCGTGAGCGTCCCGATGAACCGCTTGCGTGAGGCACCCACCACCACGGGATATCCCCACGCAGCGAGCCGCTCCAGGCACGCCAGCGCCAGCAGCGAATGTTCGGGACGCTTGGAGAAGCCGATCCCCGGGTCCACGGCGACGTGGTCGCGGCGAACGCCTGCCGCCTCCACCGCCTTCACGCGCTCGCGCAGCTCACCGAGCATCTCGTCCAGGAAGTCGCCATAGTCGGCGTGCGCATACGTCGCCATGTCGCTCACGCCGCCACGCGAGTGCATCACCACTACGCCGGCGCCCGTGCGCGCGCACACGTCGGCCATCGCTCCATCCAGGCGCATCCCCGACACGTCGTTCACGATGTGCGCCCCCGCCTCGACCGCCGCCTCGGCCACCGCGGCCTTCACCGTGTCCACCGAGATCACGGCATCCGGACACTCCGTCGCGAGCGCCTGCACCACCGGCAGCACGCGCCTCAGCTCTTCGTCCACCGGCACGGGCCGCGCGCTCTGCGGCCGCGTGGACTCGCCGCCGACGTCCAGGATGTCGGCACCCTCGGCAAGCAGCGCACGAGCGTGCGCGACCGCCGCCTCGGCATCGAGAAACTGGCCGCCGTCGCTGAAGCTGTCCGGCGTCACGTTCACGATCCCCATCACCAGTGGGCGGTCGAGCGGAAGCGCGCGGGCACGGAGCTGCCAGACGGTGGACATGCCCGCAATCTAGCGTTCGGGAGTGTGGGGTTGCGAGTGAACGGTCGGGAGTGCCACGGCAAAGCTCACAGTGACAGCTGTCAGCTGACTGTTCTACTCGTAGTCACTCACCGACTGAGAGCTCCCGGCGCCAGGGCGGGAAAGGACCGGACCGCGGGAAGGGCGACGGCGTTCCCGGCATCACGAAGCATGAAAACAGGTGGGGCGGCCCCGCGCCGGCGTACCTGACGCCGTTCGCAGTTCCGCCCCACCGTTCCATTGTGACCCTGCTGTTGCGCACTCTCGCCGAGCGGGGAGCTACGCGCAGAACTTTCAGCTTTCAGCTGCAACTTTCAGCTTTGCCGTGCGCACTCCGACTGACAACGCGCGACTGTCGACCGGAAGCGCGCCAGGCAGGATCACGCCGGCGCCGGCTCCGGCCCGCCGAGCAGCGGCGGGTTGCGCCGCGGCTCGTGCAGCGGCGTCGCCGCCGGTGCCGGGATCGGTGGCGCGGGCGGCGCGCCGCTCGTGCGCGGCGGGAGCTTCTCGCCGCGCGCGATCATCAGGATGTCTTCCCGCGTCAGCGTCTCGCGCTCCAGCAGGGCGCCGGCGATGGTGTGCAGGAGCTCGAGGTTCTCCGACAGCACCTGCTTCGCGCGCTCGTACGCCACAGTAATCACGCGCTTCACTTCGGCGTCCACCAGCTGCGACGTCTGCTCGCTCACCTCGCGACGGTGCTGGATCTCGCGGCCGAGGAACAGCTCCTGCTCGTTGTCGCCGACGAGAATTGGTCCGATGGCGTCCGAGAGGCCCCACTGCGTCACGTAGCGACGCGCGATGCTCGTCGCCTTCTGGATGTCGCTCGACGCGCCCGTGGTGACATGGTCGTAGCCGAACACCAGCTCTTCGGCCGTGCGACCACCGTACGTCATCACGAGATTCGCCTCGAGCTGCTGGCGCGTGATGGACACGCGGTCATCCTCCGGCAGCGTGAAGGCGAGACCGAGCGCGCGGCCGCGCGGCACGATCGTCACCTTGTGCAGTGGATCGTTGCCGATGACCTTCATCGCGCACAGCGCGTGGCCGGCCTCGTGATACGCCGTGAGCCGGCGCTCCTCGTCCTTCATCACCATGGACTTCCGCTCGGCGCCAAGCATGACCTTGTCCTTGGCGTCCTCGAGGTCCATCATGAAGATCTTGTCGTGACCGCGGCGCACCGCGAGCAGCGCGGCCTCGTTCACGAGGTTCGCCAGGTCGGCGCCCGCCATCCCCGGCGTGCCGCGGGCCAGCGTCGTGATGTCCACGTCATCGCCCACCGGCTTGTTGCGCAGGTGGACCTTCAGGATCCCCTCGCGACCGCGAAGGTCAGGGGCATCGACGACGATCTGCCGGTCGAAGCGGCCCGGACGCAGCAGCGCGGGGTCGAGCACGTCGGGACGGTTCGTCGCGGCGATGAGGATCACGCCGTCGTTGCTCTCGAAGCCGTCCATCTCCACGAGCAGCTGGTTGAGCGTCTGCTCGCGCTCGTCATGGCCGCCGCCCAGTCCCGCGCCACGGTGCCGGCCCACGGCATCGATCTCGTCGATGAAGATGATGCACGGCGCCTGCGCCTTGCCCTGCTCGAACAGGTCGCGCACGCGGCTCGCGCCGACGCCGACGAACATCTCCACGAAGTCGGAGCCCGACATCGAGAAGAAGGGACGGCCCGCTTCACCGGCCACCGCGCGGGCGAGGAGCGTCTTGCCCGTGCCCGGCGGGCCGACGAGCAGGCAGCCCTTCGGCAAGCGGCCGCCAAGGCGCGTGAACTTCTGCGGATCCTTCAGGAACTCGATGATCTCCTGCAGCTCCTGCTTCGCCTCGTCGGCGCCGGCCACGTCGGCGAACGTCACCTTCGGCGTGTCGCCGGTGAGCAGCTTCGCCTTCGACTTGCCGAACGAGAACGCCTTGTTGCCCCCCGCCTGCATCTGGCGGAAGAGGAACAGGTAGAAGCCGATGAGCAGCAGCCACGGCAGGAAGTTGATCACCCATGCCATCAGGCTGGGCTTCGCATCCTGCGAGTTGATCTTCACGTCGTGCGCGCGCAGCTCGTCGATCTCGGCCTGCGAATTGGCCACCGGAAGCTGCACGGTGAACTTCTTCGCCTCCTTCCCGCCGATGATCTCCTTCTGCTTGAAGTCGCCGACGACGTTCTTGCCCGCCGTCACGGTGACCTCGGCAATGTTGTCCTGCCCGAGGAGCGTCTTGTATTGGGTATACGAGATCTCGGGCGCGGCTTCGGCGCGCGCACCGGAGAGCTGCACGAGGGCAACGGGAATCATGATCACGAGGATCCAGAACGAGAGCGTCTTCGACAGTCGCCCCCAGTTCGTCCCCTTGTTGTTGCCCTTGTTCTGCTTGTTCTTGTCGTTCTTTGGCGGCATAGGTACCGGCATTTACAGCAGGCTCGCGATGTATGGCAGGTGACGGAAGCTTTCGGCGTGATCCAATCCGTACCCGACCAGGAACTCGTGCGGTGCGTCGTACCCGATGAACTTCGTGTCGTACTTCAGTTCGTGTGCGATGTGCTTGTGCAGGAGCGCACAGATCTCCAGGGAACGCGGATTCCGTGCCCGTAGAAGGTCCATCAGGCGGTTCAGCGTCCGCCCGGTGTCCACGATGTCCTCCACCAGGAGGATGTGCTTTCCCTCCAGCCTGGTCTCGGGGTCATACACCAGACGGACGTTTCCGCTCGAAACTGTCCCCTCCCCGTAGCTCGAGGCGACGAGGAAGTCCACGTGCAGGGGCCGCGTGATCTCACGCACGAGATCGCTCAGGAAGATGAAGCTCCCCTTGAGCAGCCCCAGCACGAGCAGGTCGCCGGTGGGGTACGCGGCAGTGATCTCGGCCCCCAGCTCCTTCACGCGTCGCGCGATGGTCGGGGCGTCGTACACGATCCGCCGAAGGGTCCGCCCCTCGAGGCGCGGATCAACGGGCAATGCGCTCACAGACGTAGTGTCGTACCGGTCTCCCGGACCGCTCGGTTGCCGCATCGGCGCGGCGCACTCCTGGAATCCAGACGACGTTCCCGCCCTCATCCACCACGACCGGCCAGCCGGCCCGGTCGATTCCGTGCACTCCCGCATCGGAGAGGTACCGCTTCACCCGCCGCGTCCCCAGGGCACCCGACGGTGCCAGCCGGTCACCTGCCGACCACCCGCGAACCACGGCCATTGCTGCCAGCGGCAGCTCGGCACGCCACGCTTCCCGCTCGCGCCTCGTCTCGCGCCCACTCCCCGACTCGTCCACCCGGAAGCGGAACGATCCCCACTGCATCTCCCCCGACTCCGGCAGGGGCGATGGTGCGCCCTCCACCCGAGAACGCTTCCCTATAATGTAAACGCCGCCCCGGGCTTCCACGTACCACCCGCCCGACAGCGGCACCGAACCGGACATCGGTCCCGTGATTGTAAACGCGGCAAGACGCTGGGTTCCGCGCCGATCGAGCGCGAGTCCCACGCGCGCCGCGAGCGCCGGCCACAGGACACACAACGAATCCCGATCATAGCCCGCCAGTTCCCCCGAGGCAACGCGGAGCCGCCCGCTCGCATCGACCGCGGGCCGAAGACGTTCCACCAGCCGATCCAGCTCCGTTCGCCACGCTGCCGCGCGCTGCGCCAGCTCGAGGAGCTCGCCGTCGACCTCGGGCCGGGCGCGCCGCAGCGCCGGCAGCAGGTCCAGCCGCACGCGATTGCGCAGGTGGAGGCGCGACCGATTTCCCGGATCGTCGCGCCAGGGAACCGCGTGCGCACGGGCGAATTCGCGCAGCAAGGTCCGCCGCAGGCGCACGAATGGCCGCAGGACATCGCCATCCGCATACAACCCCGGCAGCCCCCGGGCGCCGCTGCCCCGCAGCACACGCATCAGCACGGTCTCGATCTGGTCGTCCTCGGTGTGCGCCGTCAGGATGCGACCCCCGACGGCGCCGGCGACCGAGCGCAGGAACTCGTAGCGGGCGCGTCGCCACGCAGCTTCGCGCCCATCCTTCGCCGGCGTGTCGGGCTGCATGCGACCCACGACCACCGGAAAGCCGAGCGCCGACGCCTCACGCGCCACGAAGGCAGCCGACGCAGTGGCGGCACGGCCGCTGCCGTGATCGAAGGTGGCGACGGCAGCCACGCGCGAGCGTGCCGCGTGCGCGACGGCGTGCAGCAGCACCATGGAATCCAGTCCGCCCGAAACGGCCAGCACGAGCGGAGCATCGTTGGTGCGTACCGCCGCACGGACCGATGTCAGCACCGGGCGAGTGGGATCGTGATCCATCGTTCCGAAGTATACTCCGGCCGTGCCGGGAGCGAAGCGGCGCTCCTCTGGCTCAGGGTGCGGCGCATCACTATCTTGCACCACGCTGCCCCGGTCAATCACGGCTTCAGGAGCGTTCCTTGGAAACTCACGGTCCCCTCGGCATCCTCTGGGTTGGCATCGGACTCTGCGCGTTCTACATCGCGCTCGTCTGGATCAACACCCTGCTGGGCTTCATGCTCACACCGCTCTTCACGCTGCCCGCCACGCGGTTGATGGATAGCCTCAACAAGAGGAAGGCGCGCAAGCGTGACTGACGGCGCGGGCCTGCGCACCGCTGCAATATCCGGGAGGGACGCGTGCCGCTGGCGCGCGTCCCTCGCGCGTTTGGCGGCGGGTTCCCGACCGCTCCTCCTCGCCGCCATCCTGTTCGCCGCGCCCGCCCTCGCGCAGCCCGCGCCTCGTCCCTGGCTCGACTGGCGCACGGCGGAGACGGAACACTTCGTCCTCCACTATCCGGTCGAATACCGCGCGTGGACGCTTGCGCTCGCGCAGCGCATCGAGGGAATTCGCGACCAGGTGACGGCAATCGTCGGATTCTCGCCAGGACGCCGGGTCCACATCGTGGTGGACGATCCGGTCAACGACGCCAACGGCTACGCCTTCCCCGCGCTCGACGCGCCGACGATCGTGCTCTGGCCGACCCCTCCCGACCCGCGCTCCGAGATCGGCAATGCGAGGGTGTGGGAGGAAATGCTCGCCACGCACGAGTTCACCCACATCGCCCAGCTCACGCGTCCGTCGCGGAACAAGTGGAAGCGACTCCTCTGGTCGCTCTCCCCCGTGCCCTTGGGACCCATCACCACCAAGGCGCCGCGCTGGGTGCTCGAGGGCTACGCCACGTACGTCGAGGGCAGGGTCACGGGGAGTGGACGCCCGAACAACGCGTGGCGCGCCGCCATCATCCGACAGTTCGCCCTGGAAGGGAAGCTTCCTAGCTACGCCGCGATGAGTGCGACCGGCGGCTGGGAGACGGGCAGCTTCGCCTACCTCATGGGCTCCGCGTACCTGGAGTGGCTCGCGCGCCGCGGCGGCGACTCCAGCCTCGTCGCCCTCTGGCGGCGCACCACCGCCGTCGCCGCTCGCTCCTTCGACGAGGCGTTCCGCGGCGTGTATGGCGAGATGCCCGCCGACCTGTACGGCCGCTTCGTGGCCGAGGTGACGGCGAACGCGCTCGCCCTCGACCGCGCACTCGAACACGCCGGGCTCGTGGAAGGCACACTCGTGCAGCGGCTGATCCGCACCCCGGGCGACCCCGCCGTGTCGCCGGATGGGCAACATGTGGCCATCACCATCCGGCGTGTGGATGCGCCGAGCCAGCTCGTCGTCTGGAAGACCGCCACCGAGCCGGACACGAACGCGGCCCGACGGCGCGCTCGCCAGCTCGCGCGTGACCCCCAGGACGTGCCGGACCGCGAGTTCTATCCGCCCCCGAAGAAGCCGGTCATCACCCTCGTCGCCGAAGACGGCGCGCCATTCGAGCAGCCTCGGTGGCTCGGCGACGCGCGGCGGCTGCTCGTGACGCGCCGGACGCCGCTCGCCGACGGAACCCTGCGCGGCGATCTCTACATGTGGAACGCGGAGAATGGTGACCTCCGGCAGATCACCCACGGCGCGGGCGTGCAGGATGCCGATCCGGCGCGCGACGGCACGTGGGCCGCGGCGACGCGCTGCGCGCACGGCTGGTGCGACCTGGTGCGCGTGGACCTCGCCAGCGGCGCGATCAGCGTGCTGCGGCCCGGAAGCACGCTCACCACCTACTATCACCCGCGCATCTCGCACCGCACGGGCGAGATCCTCGTCGGCGAGCAGTCGGGCGACCGCTGGCGCATCGCGCTCGTGTCGTCCACCTCGGGCGAGCTGCGCCACGCCGATCCCGACGACGGCGTGACGCGCTATGACGCCACCTTCGCCCCTGACGGGCGCACCATCGTGGCGACGAGCGAGGAAGGCGGCATCCCGAATCTCGAGCGCATCGCACCGGACGGCACGGTCACGCGACTCACCTCCACGACGGGTGCAGCGGTCGCCGCAGACGTGGCGCCGGATGGTGCGGTCTGGTTCCTCGACCTGCAGGCAAAGGGCTACGACCTTCGGCGGCTGTCCGACAGCGCCCCGCCTGCGCCGCAGTTCCCGCTCGCGTCCGTGCTCATCGATCCGCCATCGCCGGTGCTGCCGCCGCGCATCTCGCGCAGCGCCGCCGATTCCTCGCGTCGTCCTTCGGTCGCGGCCGCGCCAACTGAACGGCCGTACGCGCTCGGTCCGTCGCGCCTGCGGTATTTCCCGACCGCCACCAACGGCCCCGGGGGGTCGTCGCTGCAGCTCGGGCTCCTCCGCAGTGATCCCGTCGGGCGCTACGGCGTGCTGCTCTTCGGCTCGGCCGGGTCGCCGACCCTCCCGCAAGGGGCTTCGCTCGTGCTGTCGTCGCATGCCGCGCGTACCTGGCTCGCCG
>CAMLIU010000026.1 GCA_946479995.1 uncultured Gemmatimonadota bacterium
TCGCCGGAAACACGAGCAGCATGCCGGAGAAGTTGTACGAGTGCGGGAGGTACACCGTGACGTGCGCCGCCAGGCCGAGCGACGTCAGCGACTGCTGCGTCACGAAGCCGAGCGCGCGCACCTCGGAGCCGGGGATCGGCGTCACCATCACCGGCTTGTCGAAGCGGCGCTGCTCGCCGACGAAGGCGTTGAGCAGGTCGCGCGTGGACGTGTAGAGCAGGCGAACGAAGGGAAGCCGCTGCATCACCCGCTCGAGCGCCGCGAACAGGCTCGCCGTGAGCAGCCCCTGCGCGAGGTAGCCGAACAGGGTGATGAGCACCACCGTGACGACGAAGCCGACGCCGGGAATGGGGATGCCGAGCCAGCCGTCGATCGCCGTGAACACGCGCACGCACACGTAGATCGTGAGCGCGAACGGGGCCAGGAAGACGAGCCCCTTGAAGAAGTAGTTGAAAAGTCGACTCACGTCTTACTTTGCCGAAACGGGGACGCTGAGGCGCTTGTCGCCCCAGGCGAAGGTGAGAACGGTGCTCCCCGCCTCGGGAGCGAAGCCGATCGTGAACCGCTCGACGGGGGACGGGAGGGCCGTCTCCCGGAGCGGGATGCGCGCGAAGTCCAGCTTCGGATCGTGCTCGGTGCCCCACTGTCCGTGCTGCCGGTTCACCACGAGCCGATAGCCGCCCGTGGTGGCCGTCCAGAGGGAGTAGGTGCCGGCAGGAATGCTCACGCCGCCGATGACGATGTCGGCGTCGGTGCCGAGCTGGGTGGCGGCGTTGGCGCCGGTGCGCCAGAGGGTGTCGCCGAGCACGCCGTTCATCCACACGTTGCGTCCGCGCAGCGAAGGGCGGCCGTAGTCCACCCACACGTGCGCGTTGCCGATCGTCGCGCGCGCCGTGTCGCGCGTGGACACCTGCCCCACCGGGCCGGCGATGGAGTCGCGCACCGCCCAGGCGTGTCCGAGGGAATCCATGTTCACCACGCTCACGCGGTCCACGCGCACCTTGTCGGTGGTCTGGCTGCCGTCCATCCCGATGACGCGGCCGCGCCCGTCGAACCGGACGAAGAGGGGCGCCCCGAACCAGTCGATGCGCGCCGCGTCGGTGCCGGTGATCTTCACGGGGAGGGCCGTGGTGCCGCGCACGTTGAAGTTGAGCGGCACGATGGCGAACTCCATGCTGTCGCGGCCCATCGCGCGCAGGCGGGCGAGCGCGAGCTCGAACAGCGCGTACGAGCCGTTCAGGTACGGGAGGAAGGCGCCGTGCAGGGCAGCGGTGCGCACCGTGTCACCATTCGCGCGGTGCGCCCTGAAGGTCACGCTGTCGGTGCCGAACGCCACCGAGAGCGACTGCGTGGAGCCGCGAATCGGAGTGCCGTCGCCGCGGCGCAGCGTGTAGTCCGCGTGCTCCGGCACCTCGCCGGCGGCGAGCCCCACGTCGTAGTGGGCCACGGTCGTGAACGGCACGCGCTGCACGAGCATGCCCTGCATCCGCGTCGCCGTGCGCGTGTACTGCTCGATGCCCAGCGTGTCCTCGCCGAGGCGGATGAGCAGCGTGATGGCGCCGGCAGGAGCGGCCGGCAGTGGATACGACGTGGACGAGCTGGAGCAGCCGGCGAGCGGCGTCAGGGCGAGTAACGCGGTCGCGACGGCACGGGAGGAACGAAGGCGCGACAAAGGGGGCTCCGCGTGGGGATGGAGAATGGTATTCGGCGGGACGCTGGACGCGAAATCACAACCTGGTAAAAGGTACCTCGTACCTGGTACCAGGTACGAGGTACCTTTTACCCGTCGTTGCAGCTGCCTTCGGAACGAAGGATGCTCAGCGAATCGGCCATGCCTTCCGCCGCTGATTTTCTCCCGTCCCGTCGCACCATCCCCGCCCTGCGCAAGGCCGCGGAAGGATGCCGCGGCTGCCATCTGTGGATGGTCGGCACGCAAACGGTGTTCGGCGAGGGTTCGCGCTCGCCCAGCATCATGTTCGTGGGTGAGCAGCCTGGCGACCAGGAAGACCTGGCCGGCCATCCGTTCGTCGGCCCGTCGGGGAAGCTCCTCGACCGTGCGCTCGAGCACGCCGGCCTCGACCGCTCCGATGCCTACGTCACGAACGCGGTGAAGCATTTCAAGTGGGTGCCGGCCGAACGCGGCAAGCGACGCATTCACAAGACGCCGAACGCCACGGAGATACGCGCCTGTCATCCCTGGCTCGACGCCGAGATCGCGGCGGTGAAGCCCCGCGTCATCGTGGCGCTGGGGGCCACGGCGGCGAAGGCCGTGTTCGGCCCCTCGGTGAAGGTGACCGCCCAGCGCGGCCGCGTGCTGCGCACTCCTCTTGCGGAAGCGGGGTTCGCCACCGTGCACCCGAGCTCCGTGCTCCGCGCGCCGGGCGACCTGCGCGCCGATGCGGAAAAGGCGTTCATGGCCGACCTGAAGAAAGTCGCACGCTACCTCGCCAGCCATTAGGGCCGGCGCGGGTCACACATACACCCAGGACATCCCATGGCGTCCCTCATCGACCTCGTGAAGGAGCACCTCGGGCCGCAGGAGCTGTCGCAGATCAGCCAGCAGCTCGGCACCGATCCCGCTACCACGCAGCAGGCGGTGAACACCGCGCTTCCCGCGCTCGTCGGCGGCCTGGCGAGCAAGGCGCAGCAGCCCCAGGGCGGCAGCGAAGTCCAGCAGCTCCTCGGCTCACACGCCGGCGTGCTCGGCAACCTCGGCTCGCTGCTCGGCGCGGGCGCTCCCGCCGACGGGGGTGGCATCCTCGGACGTGTCCTCGGTCACACCCAGCCGGAGGTGCAGCAGGGGGTGCAGCAGGCAACCGGGCTCGGCTCGGACCAGACGCGCAAGCTGCTGATGATCCTCGCGCCGATCGTGATCGGGGCGCTCGCGAAGCGGGCGATGAGCCACGGCAGCGCCCAGGACCCGCAGGAGATCCAGAAGTCGCTGCAGCAGGACGCACAACAGGCCAGGCAGCAGGCCGAGCAGCATTCGCCGCATCTGGGTGGCCTGCTCGGGAAGATCATGAGCATGGCGGAATCCCCCGAGATGCGGAATCGGTGACGAGTAGCGGGCCGGTGTGTCGCGGGACAATCTTGAATCATGTCCCGGATCCACCGACCCGCACTGCTCCACCTCCGCCAGGCGGATCCCGTGCTGGGCGGCATCATCGACCGGGTGGGAGCCTGCCGCCTCGAGGCGCGGCGCACGGGAACGCACTACGATGCGCTCGTGCGCTCGATCGTCTTCCAGCAGCTCTCGGGGAAGGCGGCGCGCACGATACACGAGCGCTTCCGGGCGATCTATCCCGGTCGTCGGCCTCGGCCGGAGCTGGTGCTCACCACGAGCGACGCGACGCTGCGCGCAGCGGGGCTGTCGCGCCAGAAGATCGGCTACCTGCGCGACCTGTCGGCGCGCGTGGCGGACCGATCGTTGCCGCTCGCGCACCTGGGCCGTCTGCCGGACGACGCCATCATCGAGCACCTGGTGCAGGTGAAGGGAATCGGGCGCTGGACGGTACAGATGTTCCTCATGTTCCGGCTCGGGCGGCCCGACGTGCTCCCCGAGCTCGATCTGGGGGTGCAGAACGCCATCCAGCGCGCGTACGGCCTGCGCAAGCGGCCGACGCCGAAGGAGGTGCTCCGCATCGGTGAGCCCTGGCGGCCGTACGCGTCGGTGGCGAGCTGGTATCTCTGGCGGTCGCTGGAGAACGGCGACGGCCAGGCCTGAGTAGCGGGCGGCGCACTTTCGGCGCGGCACGGTGTCACATGAGCACGACCTCGAGGTAGCAGGAAATGAGCTTTCACCCCAACGACATGCGCCGCCGCGGCCAGGCGGCCACTGTCGCCATCGTCGCACTGATGCTGTTCCTCACCGGCGGCTTCTTCCGGAGCCAGGTGCTGCAGCATGCGAAATACACGCTGCAGGCGGAGACGAACCGCCTGCGCGAGTTGCCGCTGCCCGCCCCGCGCGGCGTCATCTACGACCGCCACAACAAGATCATCGCCGACAACGCGATCGGATACTCGGTGTCGGTGCTGGTGCAGCGCGAGGACTCGCTGCGTGCCCTGCTGCAGCGGCTTGGCGGCACGATCCAGCTCACGCCCTACCAGGTGGAGCAGACCATCCGCCGCTTCCGCCGCGCTCCGGGCCGGCCGGCGGTGATCCTTCCCGATGCGGCGTTCGACGTGGTGAGCGTGCTCGAGGAGCATCGCCTGCAGTTCCCCGGTCTCATCATCGAGAGCTCTCCTCGGCGCTTCTATCCCGACGGCGGGCTCGTGTCTCCGTTCGTCGGCTACATCGGCGAAATCAGCGAGGCGGAGCTGGCGAAGCTGAGCGACGAGGACTACAAGGCGGGGCAGCAGATCGGCAAGCGCGGCCTGGAAAAGCAGTACGAGGAGCAGCTGCGCGGCAGGGAGGGAAGCCAGTACGTGGAGGTGGATGCGCGCGGCCGCATCGTGCGCCAGGAGGGCGCACGCGCCGACCTGCCGCCGGTGGCGGGGCCACCCCTGTACACGAACATCGACATGGACCTCCAGCGCGTGGCCGCCGGCGTGTTCGGGGACACGCTGCAGGGCGGCGTGATCGCGCTCGAGCCGAAGACGGGGGCCGTGCTCGCGCTGTACAGCGCGCCGACGTGGGACGCCAACCGCTTCATCGGCGGCATTCCTCAGTCCTACTGGGATTCCCTCAACACCGACCCCCGCAAGCCGCTCTACAACAAGGTCCTGCAGGGCGAGTATCCCCCGGGCTCCACCTTCAAGCTCGCCACCGCCGTCACCGCCCTCGAGAATCACATGGTGACGATGAACGACCACATGCCGATCCCGTGCACGGGCGGGCTGCAGTACGGCTCGCGCTACTTCCACTGCGACGCGGTGCACGGCAGCCTCTCGCTCGCCGGTGCGATCGCCAAGTCGTGCAACGTCTACTTCTACCAGCTCGGCATCAAGCTCGGCCTCACGCGCCTCCTCGCCGGCGGCATCGACCTCGGCTTCAAGGAGCGGTCGGGGATCGACCTTCCCGAGGAGCGCCGTCCGCTCTGGCCGGAGACGGCCGAGTACTTCAACCGACGCTACGGCAAGAGCGGATGGACGCAGTCGGTGGTGCTGAACCTGGCCATCGGCCAGGGCGAGAACGCGCAGACGGTGGTGAACATGGCGAAGTTCTACACGGCGCTCGCCACCGACGGATCGGCGGCGCGCCCGGAGGTCGCCAAGCTCGCGCCGGTACGCGAGCGGCTGTTCAGCCTCGACTCGGCGCAGTTCACGCAGCTTCGCGCCGCACTGGCCAACGTGGTGGAGTCGGGCACCGCGGTGCGGTCGAAGCTCCAGGGAGTGGTGCTGGCGGGCAAGACCGGTACGGCGCAGAGTCGCAAGTACGACAAGAACGGCAAGGAGCTCAACTTCTCGTGGTTCGTCGGCTTCGCGCCAGCGGACGACCCGAAGATCGTCGTCGCCATGATGCTGGAGTACGTCCCCTTCCAGGGCGCGACGACCGCGACGCTGGTCTCGAAGATCATCGGCTCGTATCTGCACGCGACGCCGGTGGTGGACATCGTCCCCTACTGAGCCGGGTGCCGCGTCGCGAAGCGCACAGCGGCGGGGGGCGATAGCTTCGTCCCATGCTCGTCGTCGCTGACGATACCGAGAAGGCACGACAGTACGCGATCATGCGCCGTCGCGCGACGGCGCTGCTGGGCGCGTTCACGCTGCTGTTCATCGCCAGCGCCGCGCTGGCGCACCTGCGCCCGGACGTCGCCCCCTTCTGGGTGCACCTCGTGCGCGCGACGGCCGAGGCGGCGATGGTGGGCGGGATCGCCGACTGGTTCGCCGTCACGGCGCTGTTCCGGCACCCGATGGGGATCCCCATCCCGCACACGGCGATCGTCGCGAAGCGGAAGGACCGCATCGGGCGCAGCCTGGGCAACTTCGTCGGCAACAACTTCCTCTCGCGGGAGGTGATCGCGCGCCAGCTGGCCGGGATGAAGCTCGGCGAGCGTGCGGCACGGTGGCTTTCCGTTCCCGAGCACCAGACGCGCGTAGCGCGCGCCATTGCCGGCGGCGTGGCACGCGCCGCGGAGGCGATCCCGGGCGAGGAGCTGCAGGAAAGCGTGCACGGCCTGCTGGTGGCGCAGCTGCGGAAGGCGCACGTGGCGCCGCTGCTCGGCGACCTCCTGGCCATGGCGACGACGGACGACCGGCACCAGGAGATGCTGGACCGCCTGGTGTCGCTGATCAACCGCATCGTCGAGGACAACAAGGAGATCATCCGACTGCGCATCGCCGAGGAGAGCCCATGGTGGGTCCCCGGCGCGGTGGATGACAAACTCTACCAGAAGATCGTCTCCGGAATAGAGCACACGCTGGAGGAAGTAGCGATGAACGACGCGCACCCGCTGCGCGCGCAGTTCGACAAGGCACTGCGTGACTGGGTGGAGCGGCTGCATTCATCGCCGGAGACGATCGCGCGTGCCGAGGCGATGAAGGAACGCCTGCTCGAGCATCCCGCGGTCGGGGAGCTGTCGGACTCGCTGCTCGGCGCAGCACGGAACGCGGTGGCGAAGTACGCCGGCCCCGATGCCCCCACGCCCGAGCCGCTGGAGCGGGCGCTCGGCGCGGTCGCCGAGCGCGCCCTGGAGAACGAGGCGCTGCTGCGCGACGTGGATCAGGCGATCGAGCGGCTCGTGACGGGGGTGGTGGAGCAGTACCGGCCGGAGGTGTCGGCGGTGATCGCGCGGACGGTGGAGGGCTGGGACGCGACGGCGGCGTCGGAGAAGATCGAGGTGCAGGTCGGCCGCGACCTGCAGTTCATCAGGATCAACGGGACGCTGGTGGGGGGGCTGGTGGGGCTGGTTCTCTACCTGCTTACGGTGGTGGTCGGATAGAAGGCAACTGACGTACGGGGTACCTCGTACGACGTATCAGGACCTGTGGGCTGGCTTGGTACAAGGCGCCTCTGGCTCCCAGTGGCGTCGGCACATTGGAGTGGACTGGATGTCGGTCCGGGTACGAAGTACCCGGTACGCAGTACTTGTGTTGTAGTTGCAGTTCTCACCCGGACGGATCTCATGTTTCGCAGACTCATTTTCGCCGGCCTGCTGGTGCCCGGCGTTGTTTTCGCACAGCCCCAGACGGAATTCGCCTCGCGCCGCGCGGCGTTGCTGAGGAAGGTGGGCGACGGCGTGATCGTCGCCTTCGGCGCCCACGAGCCGGCGCAGGATTACCTCTCGTTCTTCCAGGCTCCGTCCTTCTATTACCTCACCGGCCTGCGCGAGCCCGATGCGGCGCTGGTGATGGTGAAGAAGAACGGCCAGGTGAACGCCACGATGTTCGTGCAGCCGCGGCTGCCGGCGCGGGAAGTATGGACCGGCTCCCGCATGGGGACGTCCGCGGTGGAGAAGCTCACCGGGGTCCGTGGCCGGTCGAGCGAGCAGCTTTCCGCCGTTCTCGACTCCCTGGCCGGCACCGGGCAGCAGTTCCTCGTCATCGGCGACGTGGCGGCGTACGAGGCCGAGTCGCAGGGCCAGACGGCGGTGCGCACCGCCGACGACCAGCTCCTCGACCGAATCAAGGCGACGCATCCCACGCTGCGCATCACACCGGTGAACGACGTGGTGGAGCAGCTGCGCGGCACGAAGAGCCCGGCCGAGCTGTCGCTCATCAAGCAGGCGGTGGAGATCACCGTGCTCGCCCAGAAGGAAGCCATCTCGGCGCTCACGGACGGCATCAACGAGTTCGAGCTGCAGGCGCTCATCGAGTACACCTTCCGCCGCAACGGCGCCGACCGGCCCGCGTTCGCGACGATCGTCGGCTCAGGGCCGAACTCCACCACGCTCCACTACAACCGCGACGATCGGTTCATCGACATCAACGACATGGTGGTGATGGACATCGGCGCGTCGTACAAGGGGTACGCGGCGGACGTCACGCGCACGGTGCCGGCAAGTGGACACTTCTCCCCTTCGCAGCGCGACATCTACCAGCTCGTGCGCGATGCGCAGGCTGCGGCGGAACGCCAGGCGGTGCCCGGCGCGCCGGCGCGGCTGATGAACGACTCGGCCAACGCGGTGATCGCCGCCGGGCTTGCGCGCCTGAAGCTGATCGACTCGCCGAACGCGACGTACGACTGCAGCGCGGGGCCGACGCCGCGCGAGTGCCCGCAATACCGCCTGTACTACATGCACGGCATCGGGCACGGCATCGGGCTCGAGGTGCACGACCCGGAGCAGTACTACTACACGGCGCGGCTCCTGCCTGGCAGCGCATTCACCATCGAGCCCGGCATCTACGTGCGCGAGCACGTGCTGGAGGAGATGCCCGACACGCCGCGGAATCGCGAGATCGCCGGCCGGCTGCGGCAGTTCGTGACCTTCTACAGGAACATCGGCGTGCGCATCGAGGACGACTACGCGGTCACCGACCGTGGCGTGGAGCGGCTGTCGGCCGGCGCCCCGCGCGAGATCCCGGAGCTCGAGGCACTCATGAAGGCGGGATCCACTGGCCCGGCGAAGCGGAACCGGGAGATCGTGAACAGGTACCGGGAGAAGCCGTAGTGGCCAATGCGACGCTCACCGCGTTCGGAACGCTACTGGGCATTGCCGCCGCGCATCCGCTGCGGCGTTTCCTGCCGGAGCGCTTGCGCACCGTCGCCGTGGTTGGGTCCGGGCTGCTGGGCGGAGTGGTCGCTGGCCGTGGAGTGGAGGTCGCAATCGGTATCTCGCACACGGAGAGTCTCCCTCTCGCGCCGGTGCTCCTCGTCTCGCTCCTGATCGCCCTCATCGCTGCACTCCTGCTCGGCAGGGCGGGCGCGCTGGGCGACGAGGCTCCTGATATGATCGTGAGCGTGGCCCTCGTGCTCACGGCGTTCGCGTTCGTGCCGCTGGCCAACCTGCCGTTGGCGCATGAGTACGCGCCCTGGTACTCGCTGGCCTTGATGTACTGGCTGTCAGTCGGCGGCGGCGTACTCCTCACGCTCTTCCTGCTCGCCAGGCTGTTCCCGCTCATAACCCGCGGATGGGCGAAGCTGGCCGAGTGGGCAATGCGCGTTCCAACCGCCGTGTTCGTCGGTTCGGCAGCGATCGCGGGAGTCGTGCTCGCGGCGGTGCTTTTCACGGTCTGCTTCGGCCGGCAGCCACAGGACGTGGATGAAGCTGCACAGCTCTGGCATGCGAAGATCCTCCTGAGCGGACGACTCACGCTCCCCGTCGATCCGAACGTTGAGTTCTTCATGATGGACGACATGATCAGCCACGGGCGCTGGTTCTCCCAGTACCCGATAGGTGGACCGGCATTCGCTGCCCTGGGTGTGGCGGCTCACGCCGCGTGGCTGCTCAATCCAGTGCTGATCGGACTCACGATTGTCGGGGTGCATGCATTCGCGCGCCGCGCCTATGGAGAGCCGACCGCGCGCGCCGCGACGGTGCTCTTTGCGCTTGCGCCCTTCGCGTTGTTCGTCGGCGCGAGCTACATGAATTGCATTCCCGTGCTGTGCCTGGCCAGCGTTGCGATGGCCCAACTCGCCATCTGGATGTCCGCTGACACCGGACGCAGGCTTGACACGTCCGCGGCCCTCACTGGGCTCGCGGTCGGCCTCGCCTTCACCGTCCGGCCGCTCGACGGCCTCGTGCTGGCGGTCGTCGTGGGGGGACTGCAGCTCACGTACGCGGGACGGGATCTCAGGAAGTGGAAGTCGCTCGGATGGCAGGTGGGGGCCGGCCTCGTGCCGATCGCGGTCCTGTGCTACGTCAATTATCGAACTACGGGTTCGCCATTTCGGCTCGGGTACGAACTGCTGTACGGCGACGCGACGCGCCTCGGCTTTCACCTCGATCCGTACGGCCTGCCGCATACGCCTGTGCGCGCGCTGGCATACGCATCCAAGTACCTGCTGCAGCTGAGCCTCATGTTGTTCGAGTGGCCGTTGCCCGCGCTCGGCGTGCTGATCGCGGGGCTGCTGGTACTGCGTCGTCCGAACCGCTGGGACTACTTCCTGGTCGCGATGCTCGGCGCGCAGACACTGGCCTATGCGCTCTACTGGTTCAACGGAGCATTCCGTGGACCGCGCTATCTCGTGACTGCATTGCCCGCGGTGGTGATCCTCGTAGCACGCGCGCCGTTCCTCCTGTCAGCCGCGACGCGCGGCACCGTGAAGCGAATGGTGCCGCTGGTACTACCCACGTGCGTCCTCCTCACCTGGCTTGCCTTTCCCATACGGGCGAGCGTCGCGGGGCGCGCGCGCCAGTACCGGCGAGAGACCTCTCCCGCCGCGCGGGTCGATCCGACTCGCCTCGCGCGGGAGGCCGGCATTCACCACGCGCTCGTATTCGTCAACGAGGATTCGCGGAATCGCGCGCTGCGCCAGCTCTGGGCCCTCGGCATCCTGCAGGGCGACGCACTGCAATTGCTCGCGTCGGGTCCGCTGTGCGCCACTCGTCTCGCCATCGACGCGGAGTATGCACTCGGTCCAGGTCGCGCGGAGGGCCGGCTGCAGCGGATGGAGCACGAGATCACCAGCTACCAGCCCACGTCCCCACTCGCGGGGCCGTGCCTGGAGGATGCCCGCCGGGATGCTGCGGGAACCGCAACCTACCGCCAGTTCCTCTCGGCGAACTCGATAGACGCCCACGGCAACGTTGCGGGCGACGTCATCTACGTGCTCGACTTGGGTGCGAGGAATAACCTGCTCCGCCAGCGATTCGGCGATCGTACGTGGTATCGCTTTGGCGCGCGCACCACGGTCAGTGGCAACCAGCCCGCGCTGCTCCCCTACGCTGACGCGGAACAAGACGTTCGTTACTGATGCCGAGCCGGCCG
>CAMLIU010000027.1 GCA_946479995.1 uncultured Gemmatimonadota bacterium
TGGTGCGGCGCGAGAGCACCTGCACCACCCGGCGGATCTCCTCGTCGCGGCCGATGACGGGATCCAGCTTTCCCTGCCGGGCCGCGTCGGTGAGGTCGCGCGTGTAGCGTTGGAGCGCCTGGTACTGGTTCTCCGGGTTCTGGTCGGTGACGCGATGCGTCCCGCGAACCGCCTCGAGCGCGCCGAGCAGCGCCTTGTGGGTGGCGCCGACGTTGTTGAGCAGCGTGCGGCTCTCGGCGCCCTTGGTATCCGACAGGGCGAGGAGCAGGTGTTCGGTGCTGACGTACTCGTCGCCGAGGTCCTTCGCCTCCTTCTCGGCGCGATCGAGCACGGCAGTGAGGTCGCGGCCCATGGTGGGCTGCGCGTCGCTCTGCTTCGGGTAGCGCGCGATCTCGCGCTGCACGGCCTCGCGGAGCGCGGCCACGCTGGCGCCGAGCTTCTGCAGGACGGGGACGACGATGCTCTCCTCCTGGTTGAGGAGGACGAGCAGGAGATGCGTGTCGTAGACCTGCGGATTGCCGTTCCGCCGGGCTTCCGAGGCGGCTTCGTTGAGCGCCTCGGCGGACTTCACGGTCAGACGGTCTGGATTGATCATGTGGAGTTCCCCTTCAGGTTGCCGTGTCACCTGAATCAGGAGGCAACGCCGATGCCGTGGTGTCGGCGATTCCCCGTCAGGTCACCGTGCCACGAACATCTTCCTCGACGTGCGCTGGCCGTCGATCACCAGCTCGTAGACGTAGACGCCCGAGGTGGCGGGCCGATGGCCGCGCGACACGTGTCCATCCCAGTACGCCAGATAATTGCCACAGCTCAGCCGGACGCCAGCAACTGGCACACTGGCACCATGAAGCACCGGCGTGGCGACGAGCTGCGCCAGCACGTTGTACACGCGCAGCGAAACGACCCGCTGCCCGCCGCGACCGTTGCAGTCGTCCACCGAGAATGGAATCCAGGTGGCCGGCCGGAACGGGTTGGGAAAATTCTGACCGAGCGTGCCCAGCCTGCGCTCACGGGGCGGCGACGTGCGCTGCCCCGCCGCTGGCGTTGGCGCCAGGGCGCCAAGGGCGAGCACGAGCGCAAGTGCTGCCCAACGGTGATGCATGGTGACTCCGGCTGACGAAACAGGATCCCGGGAAGGCTCCGCGCTGAATGGAGAGAGGTCACCGCAGCGAGTGACACGAACGGCGGGCCCCGTTCCAGGTCACATTTCTCAAGCTACGGTCCGGTTGAGGCCGAATCAAGAAATGGTCCGCGCTCCCTCGACAAGCCGGCGTTTTCCCTCCAGGTCGCGCCGCGTGATCCCGGCTCGGTCGCAGTATTCCAGGAAGGGGATGAGGAACTTGCGGGAGAAGCCGAGCAGCTCCCGCAGCTCGGCCGGCCCGTAGCCGACCTCGCTGGTCATGCCGCTGCGGAGGCGCGCCACGAGGCCACCCACCGTCGCCGTGCGGTAGTAGCGGTTGGGCTCAACGGCGACGAGCTCCCCCTCGCGCGCGAGGTGCCGCGCGATGGCGACCAGGGACGAGGACGCCACCTCGAGGGCGAGGCCGAGCTCGTCGAGGGATGGGGGCTCGTGCCCGGCAGCGTCGAGCGCGGTGAGGAGGCGCGCTCCCGTGCCCGCCTCGGCGGGCGTGAGACGAGGGGCAAATCCCGGGAGCCGCACCGTCCCCTGCTCCACGACGACGGCGCCGCGCGCATCGAGCGCGTCGATCGCCGCCGTCGCGACTTCCTCGGGCGCCTTCAGCCGCGAGCGGAGCCACTGCAGCTGCGGGCCGGCATCGAGGGGATTGGCATCATGGTGGACCTGGACGGCACGCAGGATCTCCGCCTCCAACTGCGCGCGCGCCGCCGAGCCGACGAGCCGCGGGCCGACCTGCCAGGCATCGTGACGCGCGACCACCTCCGCGACGCGCGATGGCGGGAGACCGAGGCGCACGGGCAGCTCGAGCACCTCGATCCCCGAGCTTCCCGCCTCGTCCAGGAGGTGTTGCAGCAGGCGAGCAGGCGTACGTTCCTCCAGCGGCCACGGTCTCGCACGCAGCGGCGCAACGGGATCGATGATCACGCCGCCACCGATGGTCCGTGCCGGCGAGGCATCGCGCAGCACGAACCGATCGCCGGCGCGCGCGGCGAGCGCCTGGTCGAGGACGAGGCGCACGGAGGTGGTGCTCTCGGGGAGAACCGCACCGTCGGCGCCGACGATCCGCGCTCCCACCTCGGCCGTCCCGAGGTGGAGGCGCACCCACCGCCGGGAGCCGAGTGGGTTCGGCGCATCGGGAAGGAGGGTGACGTCGGCACGCATGACGCGCGAGGCGCGCCACGCGCTCCCCTCGACGAGCACGTTGCCGCGCGCCAGCTCAGCGACGTCGGCTCCGTGGAGGGCGATAGCCGCCCGCTCTCCCTGTTCCACGCGATCGACCGACCGCCCGTGCGCCTGGAGGCCGCGAACGCGAACGGAGCGGTCCGACGGGAGCAGGCGAAGTGCCGCATCGCGGTCGGCCATTCCCGACCACACGGTGCCGGTGACGACGCTTCCCGTCCCGCGGATTGTGAAGGAGCGATCGATCGGCAGTCGAAAGAGGTCGGGCTCTGTCGCCTGCGGCAGGCGCAGCGCTTCCTCAGCGAGAGCGCGCCGCAGCTCCGGGAGCCCGTCGCCGGTAATGGCGGATACGCGCACGATCGGCGCGGTCTCCAGTGGCGAGCCGACAAGCGCGCCGCGCACGTCCTCTTCCACGAGCGCCAGCCAGTCGTCGTCCACGAGGTCGCACTTCGTCAGCGCCACGACGCCGCCCCGCACCGCGAGGAGCGACAGCACGGCGAGGTGCTCACGCGTCTGCGGCATCACCCCTTCGTCGGCGGCGACGACGAGCATGGCGAGGTGGATGCCCGTGGCCCCGGCGACCATGGTGCGCACGAAGGCCTCGTGTCCCGGCACGTCCACCACGCCGAGCGTGCCGACCCCCTCGAGCACGAGCGGCGCGAAGCCGAGGTCGATGGTGATGCCGCGTCGCTTCTCCTCGGGAAGGCGATCGGTGTCCACGCCGGTGAGCGCGCGAACGAGCGTCGTCTTCCCGTGGTCGATGTGTCCGGCGGTGCCGAGAATCATGCCGTGCACCCGCTCACAGGCGACGTTCCTCCCACTGCTCCATGGCGCGGAGCGGCCGGCCGTCGGTGAGGTGCTCGGCGAGGAACTCGCGCAGCAGGCGCTGATGGGCGCGCGCCGACGGCTCGTCGAGGGCGGGTGCACGTCGGCCACCCATGAAGTCGCGAAGGGTCTCGCGCGCCGCTGCGGGCAGCTTGCGACCGGCGGGGGCCAGACGGCCGCACGGGACGCAGAGCGCGCCGCCGGCGCGGTGGCTGAACATCACGGTGTCGTGGGATGCGAGCGAAGCGTGACAGTCGGCGCACAAGTCGAGCGCAGGAGCGAATCCAAGCTCGGCGACGATGCGCCAGGCGCCAGCGAGGGTCGCCGTCGTCGTCTCGTCCGGCGCGGCCACGGCGAGCGAGTCGAGCGCCGCCGCGACGGCGTCGAAGAGTCCGGCGTCGGCTTCATCGCGCCCGAAACGCAGGGTGAGCTCGGCGATGACGGCGGCGCCGGCGAAGCGCCCGAGGTCGGCGGCCAGCTCGGGACGGGCGCGTTCGACGTCGAAGGCGCTCAGGTTGTCGAGGTCGCGGCCCGCCTTCACGTAGAGCTGTGCGCTCCCCTGCGCGAACAGATCCACCGCGCTACCGAAGCGGCGCGATGAACGCCGCGCTCCCTTGGCCAGTGCACTCCGGACCCCGCCGTCGCGCGTGACGAGACGCAGGATGCGCGACGACTCCAGGTAATCGAACGCGTGGAGCACGATCGCCGGGGTGGCGAGGAGGGGCATGCCTGAAAGCTAGCGGCGGTGCCTGGCGCTGCGATGGGGTGAATCGTGAGACATGAATCGCGAAACATCACGGCGCCTGGGTCATCAGTAGCTGACTCGGAGGCCGACGAGGAGGCGCCGCGGCGAGCCGCGGTAGCCGGTGAGCCGGAGGGATGTCTCGTCGGCGCCGGCGAAGTCGTAGTTCACGCCGGCCGCCTCGGTGTAGTGCGCGTCGAAGAGATTGTCCACGCGGCAGGTGAGTGCGGCGGACGCGTGGCCTGGCGCGCGCGTGACGAGGGCGACCTCGCCGGAGAGGTCAAGGCGAGTGTAGGCCGGCAAGGAGACACGGCTCGAGGAGAAGTCGGGGGCGAAGAAGACATCGTCGCGCTGTCCCACCCGACGGCCGCGCACGTCCAGGCCGAACCGGCCGGACCGATAACCGAGTCCGGCGTCGAGGGTGTGCATCGGCCGGCGAAGGAGGCGGGTATCGGGCGCGAAAGCAGACGTCGCGCCGGTGCCGGCACCCGGAGTCACGACCCTGGCGTCCAGCCAGGTGAACGACGCGTCGGCGTGGAGGCCGGCTGGCAGCTCGGCGCGCCCTTCCAGCTCCACTCCCGTGGCGCGGGTTCGGGCAAGGTTGAAGTAGTTCGGTTCCGTGGCCGAATACACGTAGTCGATGAGGTTGCGGAAGGAGTTGGCGAACCAGGTGGCGCTGAGCTGGCCGGTGCTTCCGAAGCGCTGCTCGATTCCCGCGTCCATGCTCAGCGACTGCTCCGGCGAGAGGGCCGGATTTCCGATGACGAAGTCGCTGCCGTAGTTCTCCAGGAAGGTGGGCTCGCGGAATGCCGTCCCGGCGCTGGCGCGCAGCCGCGTGCCGTCCGCGATTCGGGCGCTGGACGCCGCGCGCCAGGTCCAGAAGTCGCCGAAGCGCTCGTTGTGCTCGAAGCGTCCGCCCAGGGTGGACGTCCAGCGACCGGATGGCTCGAGGAGCAGCTGAGCATACACGCCACTCGTGCGCCGCGAGGCGGTGAAGCCGTTCGGGCCGAAGTTGCTGGTCGTCGCACTGGCCTGCCACTCGCGCTCCAGCTGCCCCCCTACGGTCAGCTGCGATGCACGAGGCAGTGCGAGCTCGAGGCGCAGGTCCCCGCTGCGACGGCGGGAGCGATCGGCAGTGGAGTAGTAGTAACCCTGGTCGTCGGCGGGGCTATCCGGCTGGTCGTCGGTCACGCCGTGCACGTCGTTCGACGCCAAGTTCGCGCGCAATGCCAGCCTTTCGCTCAGGCGCAGGCCACCGGCCGCACCGACCGCGAGCCGGTCCTCACGATGCACGGCGTTGCTGTCCACCACCTGGCCGCTCCCATCGGTGGGAAAGTGCAGCGCGATGTCTCCATAGCGAAGCGAGAGCTGCCCGTCGGCGCGTCCGAACGCTCCGTGCACGAGGGCGCTGACAGTATTCTCGCCGTGCGCGCTGTTGAACGCCTGGTATCCGTTGGTGCGATGACGTGCCGCGCCCAGCGACCAGTCGAGCGCCGCATTCCCCGGCGTGGCGGCGCCACGAAGGGCACCCTCGAGGTCGGAGGTTCCGAAGCCTCCGCCGCGCACGGCGAGCTCGCCATGCACCCCGCGCGTGCCGCGCCGGGTGAAGACCTGCACGACGCCGGCTACTGCATCGGAGCCATACAGGACACTCGACGGCCCGCGCACGATCTCGATGCGCTCCACGTTGTCGGTGGTGAGCGACGAGAAGTCGAATGCGCCGCCCGCGTCGTTCACGGGAACGCCATCCACCAGCACCTTGGTGAACTTGCTCTCGCCTCCCCGGATGAACACGGAGGCAGCTGTGCCATACGACGCGGACTGTGCGAGCGCCACGCCGGGCACCTGCCGCAGCGCCTCGGCCACGGTGACGATGCCTTCGCGGCGAAGCTGATCTCCCGTGAGCACGGAAACCGAGGCGGGAACGCGGTCACGCGGCATCGCGCTCCGCGTTGCCGTCACGACCACCGGCGCGGTGCGAGCCGTGTCGCGTGCGGTGTCCTGAGCGAAGGCGGTGCTGTGCGCCAGGAGTGCTGCGAGGATGAGGAGACGGGCAGACACGGAGCGATTATGAGAGGTGAGCATCGGGCAGGTCAGTCGCGCGTCGGCGCGCGCAGGGGAAAGAGGGCGGGCGCACCCACGGCCGGGTCGCGCGTGACGACGAGGGGCCATTCGTACACGCGTTCGAGCACCGCACCCTGCATCACGTCAGCGGCGGCGCCGCTGGCGACCACCTGACCACGATGCAGCAGAACGATGTGGGTGGCGAAGCGTGCGACGAGGTTGAGCTGGTGGCTGACGAGCAGCACGGCGTGTCCCTCGCGAGCCAGTCGGCTCATGAGCTCGAACACCACCATCTCGTGCCCCACGTCGAGGAAGGTGGTGGGCTCGTCGAGTACGATCGCCTCCGTACCCTGCGCGACGGCGCGCGCGAGGCGCACGCGCTGCCACTCGCCTCCGGAGAGCTCGGTGATGCTGCGCTCCGCGAGGTGCGCGGTGCCGGTACGGCGAAATGCATCCTCGACGGCAGCGCGGTCATCGCGGGACGACGCGCGGAAGAGGCCCACGTGCGGGTAGCGGCCGAGCGCCACGTACTCGCGCACCCGCAGCGGAAAAGCGGGTTCCTCTCGCTGCACGACGACCGCGAGCCGCCTGGCGATGGCGCGGCGGTCGGCGCCGCTCACGTCGCTGTCGCCGACGGTGACGCGGCCGCCCGTAACGGGCGCGCGGCCGAGGAGGGCCCGCACGAGAGTGCTCTTGCCGCTGCCATTCGGACCGACGACGGCAGTCAGCGAGCCACGCGCTGCGTTGAGCGACACGCCCGACAGCGCCGCGCTCTCGCGCCGCGGATACCGCACGCTCAGCTCGCGGAACTCGATCATGTGAGCCGCCGGAGCCGGGAGAGAAAGAAGGGGACGCCGAGGATGGCCGTGACGGCCCCGAGTGGAAGCTCGGTGGGAGGATGCGCCACGCGCGCCACGAGGTCGGCGAGCACGACGAGTGCGGCCCCACCGAGTGCCGAGGCACCGATGATGGTGCGGTGCGTGCGGGCGCCGGCCACACGGGCCAGGTGCGGAACAAGCAGGCCGACAAAGCCGACCAGCCCCGCCGCGGCGACCGTTCCGGCGGCGAGCAGCGCTCCCGCGGCGTACACGGCGAGCGTGACGCGTGCGACGTCCACGCCCATTCCCGCGGCCGCGTCCTCGCCGAGGGCGAGGAGGTCGATCGGGCGCGCGAGCGCGAGCAGCGCCAGGACTCCAACGGCGACGTACACGGCGAGCGCGCGGACCTGCGGCCAGGTCGCGTCAGCGGCGGAGCCCATCATCCACCACAGCGCGTCGCGCACGGCGTTCGCATCCACGCCGGCGAGCGCCACCATGATGGCGGCATTGGCGAAAGCGCCGACGACCACTCCCGCCATGAGGACGACACGCGCATCACCCTGACCTCCCGACGCGTGGGCGACGAGGAGGGAGAGCGCCACGGCAGCGAGCGCGCCGGCCAGGCCAGCGAGGGGCACGACGGCAGCGGGGGCATGCAGCGCCACGGCGATCACCGCTCCCACCGCCGCTCCGCCGGAGACGCCCAGCAGGTACGGCTCGGCGAGCCCATTGCGGGTCGCACCCTGGAGCGCCGCGCCGGATGCCCCGAGCCCTGCCCCGACGAGGGCGGCGAGCAGCACGCGCGGCAGCCGCAGCTGGCGGACGACGGCCACCTGCGTGTTGCTGCCGGTGCCAAGGACCCCGCGCACCGCCTCGAGCGGCGTGAGGTGCAGCGTGCCGAAGGCGACGCCCGCCACGGCGGCGAGCAGCAGCACGGCCACGATGAGCGCCCAGCGCGAAGCGCTCACCTAGATCACACCAGGATGCAGCAGCCGCGCGAGCGACACCGCGCTCGCCCCGACGCGCGCCGAGGGACCGTTGACGATCGTCGTGTCGAAGACGAGCACGCGCCCTTCGCGCACGGCGCGCAGCGCCTGCCAGCGCGCATCGCCGAGGATGCGGGAGCGCGTCGCCCGGCTCGCGAGCACCACGTCCGGATCGCGGCGGACGAGATCCTCGAAGCTGATGGCGGGCGACGGCGCGGACAGGGAGTGGTAGACGTTCGTCGCGCCCGCCGCGGTCAGCAGCTCGTCGAGGAAGCTTCCCCCGCCCACACCGAGCAGCGGGCTCTCCCACAGGATCCAGAACGCGCTGGGCCGCGTGACGGTGTCGGTGGCGGCACGCACGCGCGCGAGGGTGGCCTGCACGGTGTCGACGGTGATGCGTGCCGCCGCCGTATCGCCGGTGAGCGCGCCGAGGGCCCGCGTCACGCGCGCGAAGTCGGCGATGCGGTCCACGCGATAGGCGACCGTGCGCACCCCCGCCGCGCGCAGCCGGCGTGCCGCGTCGCGGTTGTCCTCGCTCGCGTACAGGATGACGAGGTCGGGCGACGCCCCGAGCACCGCTTCCACGTTGGGACGCAGGCCAGGACCGAGGTCGGGGACCGCGCGCACCTCAGGGGGAAAGAGGTCCCACGTGGTCCTGCCCACGATCCGGTCACCCGCGCCGATGGCGTAGAGCAGCTCGGTGGTGGTGGGATTGAGCGACACGATGCGTCGCGGCGCAACGGCCGCGCTCATGACCGGATCGCCGAAGTCGTCGCGCGCCTCCGCCGGGCGCGGCGAGTCGCCGCGACAGGCGCCGACCAGCACGAGCGCGCTGCACAGGAGCGCGAGCGGCACTCGGCGGGTGAAAGGGACGGACAGCACGACGGGCACTCTCCTTCCCGGGAAAGTGCCCGCAACGGACGCGTCGACGAAGCTCGAGCCGAACGCGTGGCGTCACCGCCCTCCCCCGAGGACCTGTGAACGTAGCGCGAGCGGGGTCGTCTCCTGGCTCCGGGCCGCGCGTCCCGCCTTCCCGACCGTGGTCAGTGGCGTGGTGTTGGGCGCGCGTGCTGCTGCCCGTTACAGTGGCGGGGCCGCGCCGGCATTGCACCGGCTTCCGTATCCCCGTTCGCGTTCGATTGTGCGTCGAATCTAGGTCGCGTCGTTGCGCGCGGCAAGCGCTTCGGCGAGTCGAGCCTTCAACGCCGCGCGCTCGGCCGAGTAGTGCACCTCGTCGAGCGTCGTGTCGCCCGCTTCGTGGCGCGCATCGAGGGCGGCGATGGCGGCGACGAGCGTCTCCGGCGTGGCCGGTGCGTCCACCGTGGCGGCGGTCGCTCGCGAACTGCGGGGCGCGCGGCGCGACAGGGCACGCCAGAGCGCGGCAATCATGGCGAGGACGATCACCACCGCGAGCGCGATCAGCACGTTCACGCGCGTCGCGCCGGCGGCGGTGGGGACGTCGATGCGAATCGTTTCCCCGGCCGGCGCCCCCTGGGCGAGGAAGCGCTTGAAGGTCCGGCCCTGCGTGCTCACCGATCCCTGCGCGCGCAATGACGGCCCCCGCGCCTGCGCGGCCTGTTCCTCGAGCAGCACCTCGAAGACGCCCGTCTGCCGCTCGAGCACCACGTTCAGCGGGAACGCGCCGTCCTTGAGCACGTAGCTGAAGCTCAGCTGCTTCACGCCCGGCCCGAAGGGCGCGGACAGCTCCACGCGATTGCCCTTTCGCGCGAGTGCGGATGCGGCCACGTCCCCCTGCCCGGGGGCGAAGTCGGTGGCGTCGGCAGGGAGCGGGGCCGACCACACGGGCGTGAGCGAATCGCGCGGCACCAGGGTGGCCGTCGTATCGTTCGACAGCTCGTAGACCTCGACGATCTCGCGCCCGCCGTTCGCGTTGGGCGCGCTCACGACGATGTGGCGGCCCTGCACCGTCAGCGTGACGGGACGGCTCGTCGTGTCGAAGACGGTGATCTCGGCGTCGTCGCCTTCCGTGCGCTCGCCACGGAGCGGGGCGGTGAAGTAGGCGATGCCCTTGTACACCGCCGCGGCGAAGTACAGCGCGTCGTCGCTGCCGAATCGCGTGTAGTGCACCGTGTAGCGGCCCTGGGCGTCCGTGCGCGCGGAGTCGAGCGCTCCGGCGCTGTCGGGCCCGACGCGATGCACGGTGACGAACACGCCGGGAACGGGCGTCTCCTCCTGCGGCGCGGGGATGACGACGTGGCCCGAGACGACGGCAGGTCGCGGTGGGGGCGCGGCGATCGAGTCCTGCGCCCGTGCGACCGCCGGCACCGGCACGCCGAGCGCCAGGGCGAGCACGAGCGCGACGCGGCGCACGCGATCAGGGATTGAACTTGCCGAAATCTTCAGGCCGCAGGTTCTCCAGGTAGGCCTTGAGCTGCTCGCTCGTCAGCTCGCCTTCGCTGACGACGGCGTCGCTGCCGCCGCCGAACTCGGGCTCGTCGCCCTCCTCGTCGGCCGTCTCCTCGCCGGGCTCGATGAGGAGCTGCTCGGCCGCATAGATGGGCGCATCGAGCCGCAGGGCGATGGCGATGCCGTCCGACGGACGCGCGTCGATGCGCGCCAGCGTCTCACCGTGCTGCAGGTGGAGCTCGGCGTAGTACGTCTGCTTCTCGACGCGCGTGATCTGGACGCGTCGCAGCTGCGCGTCCATGCCCATGATGAGGCTGCGGATCAGGTCGTGGGTGATCGGACGCGGCCGCTTGACGTTGTGCATGTGCATCACGATCGACTCCGCCTCGGGCTGGCCGATCCAGATCGGCAGCAGGCGCGTCCCGCCGCGTTCCTGCAGGATGACGACGTAGCTGTTGTTGGAGCTGTCGAGGCCGAGCCGCGACACGAAGACTTCGATCATGATTCTCCTGCCTCGCCGGTGGCGGTGGAGTGCGCCGCCACCGGCGGTCCGGCGTACTACGCGTTCGCCGCGCGCTTGAGGGCCGCGGCGCGATCGGTACGCTCCCAGGTG
>CAMLIU010000028.1 GCA_946479995.1 uncultured Gemmatimonadota bacterium
GTGAAGTTGTTCACCACCAGCGTGGAGACGAAGATCCAGGCGAGGTTGCTCATGCGACGGCCTCCCGGCGACGGCGGCGCAGCTCGGCCAGCCATGCCACCGCCATGAGCAGCAGCCCGAGCGTGAAGAACCCGCCCGGCGGCAGCACCATGAACACCCACGGCTCCCAGTGCGGACCCATCACGTCGAAGCCGAGGAGCGAGCCGCGGCCGAGCAGCTCGCGGATGGCGCTCATCGCCGACAGCGAGAGCGTGAAGCCGAGTCCCATCCCCAGTCCGTCTGCCACCGCGCGCACCGGTCCGACCTTGGCCGCGAACGCCTCGGCGCGGCCGAGCAGCAGGCAGTTGGCGACGATGAGCGGGATGAACGGACCGAGCGCCTTGCTGATCTCGGGGAAGGTTGCCGCGAGGAGCAGGTCGGCGAGGGTGACGAAGGTCGCGATGATCAGGATGTACGAGGTGATGCGCACCTCGTGGGCGATGTACTTCCGGAACAGCGAGACGAAGAGTCCCGAGCCCACCAGCACGAAGGTGGTCGCGAGCCCCATCGCGATGCCGTTGGCCATCACGTTCGTGACGGCCATCGTCGGGCACATGCCGAGCATCTGCACGAGCACCGGGTTCTCCTTCGCGATGCCGCGCCAGGTGTCGGCCCAGAGCGGGGCAGGGGGCGGCGCGCCAGGGACGAACTCGGGCGCTGGCGCCGCGGGAGGAGTCGGTGAGGGCGGCTCGTAGACCGGACGCGGGGGTGCGACGGTGGTGCTCATGCGCCACCTCGGCGCTCGTACGCGACGAGCAGCGGCTGCCACTTCTCGATCGCGTGGTCGATGATGCGGATGACCGCTCGCGACGAGATCGTCGCGCCGGTGATGGTCTGCACCTCGTGCTCGCCAGTCGGCGCGCGCCCCTTCACGCCGGTGAGCGGCGCGATCCGGCCGGCGAACTGCCCTCCGAAGGCCGAGTCGCGTTCGATCTTGTCCCCGAGCCCCGGCGTCTCCTTCTGGTCGAGCACCTTGAAGCCGATCAACCGTCCGCTCGCCGGCTCGAAGCCGATCATGAGCAGCACCTCCTCCTGGAAGCCCGGCTCCTGCGCCGTGATCGCCGCGCCGCTGGGCTTGCCCGACGCATCGAAGCCGAGGTACGCGTGCGGCAGCGTCTTGCGCTCGTCCGCCGACACGCGCTTCGTGAGGGCGCCTTTCACCAGATAGACGGTGTCCCATCGCGCGGGCGCCGCGAGCACCTCGCGCACGGCGCCCGCTTCCTTCTGCGCGGCATAGCGCTCGATGGTCGGCAACGTGGCGCGGTACACGGCGACGACGAGGAGCCCCGCCGCCGCGCCGGCGATGCCGAGGGTGGCGAGCAGCCGCCAGGAGGACACCTCGGGCGCCTTCGCGGTTTCCGGCGCTGCGACCGGCTCGGTGGGCACAGCCGGCGGCGCGCAGTGTGGAGCGACGGATGTCATGCGACGCTCCGGACCCGGGTCCCGAACACCCGCGGCTGCGTCGCGCGGTTGATGAACGGCGTGAGCGCGTTCATGAAGAGCACGGCGTACATCATTCCCTCCGGCAGTCCGCCCCAGATGCGGATTACGACGACGAGGACGCCGATGCCGACGCCGAACACCCAGCGCCCGCGATTCGTCACCGGCGAGGTCACCATGTCGGTGGCCATGTACACGGCGCCGAGCATCAGCCCGCCCGAGAAGAGCATGAACAGCGGATCGGGCTTCGACGGATCGGCGAGATGAAGGGCCGCGCTCACCACCGTGACCGTGGCGAGGATGCTCACGGGAATGCGCCAGTTGAGCCACCCCCGCCAGGCGAGGTACAGGCCGCCGGCGAGGATCACCAGCGCCGCCGTCTCGCCGAGCGAGCCGCCCGTGGTGCCGAGTACGAGGTCGCGCAGCGCCGTGCCGTGATGCTCGAACTTGAACAGGCCCAATGGCGTGGCGGAGGTGATGGCCGAGGGACGCGGATGCGTGAATGGAATCGTGAAGAGGTCCCCGCGTAGCGTGAAGAAGCTCCCACCGGCCTGTGGCCACGTGGTGATCGCCACCGGGAACGCCGCCTGGAGAAAGGCGCGACCGACCAGCGCCGGGTTGAACACGTTCTGTCCCAGCCCTCCCCACACCGACTTGCCGAACACGATCGCGAACGCCGCACCGAGCGCCGTCATCCAGAGGGGAAAGCCGGCTGGCAGGGTGAGCCCGAGCAGCAGCCCGGTGATGGTCGCCGAGCCATCGGCGATGGCGCCGCCCTTGCCCGTCGCGCGCTCCGCGAGCAGGGCGAACAGCACCGCGACGCTCACCTGGAGCAGCGCGCTCACGCCGAAGAACAGCGCCGACGCGGCGACGACCGGAACGAGGCTCGCCACCACGTGCCACATGATGCGCGGCACCGAGTCCTGCGCGCGAAGGTGGGGCGACGCCGTGACGATCAGCCGTTCGTTCGTCATGCGGCACCTCCCGCGGGCGCGCGGCGCAGCGCCAGCTTGCTCGCCTGGAACAGCTGCGACAGCGGAATGTTGGACGGGCAGACGTACGCGCACGAACCGCAGAGCATGCAGTCGGCGAGGTGCAGCTCGGCCATCTCCTCGTAGCGCTGCACGCGCGCGTAGTCGCCGAGCAGTGACGGGTTGAGGAACACCGGACAGGCGTCCAGGCAGCGGCCGCAGTGGATGCAGGGATAGACCGTCTCCGAGCGTGTCTCGCTCCGGTCGAGCACGACGACCCCCGTCGTCCCCTTGATCACCGGCGCATCGAGGTTGGCCTGCGCCTGTCCCATCATCGGCCCGCCGATGATCACTTCGGCCGCCGTCGGCGTGACTCCGTCACAGTGGGCGAGCAGGTCGCGCAGCTTGGTGCCCACCGGGACGATGAGGTTGGCCGGACGGCGCAGGCCATGTCCCGACACCGTGACGATGCGCTCGATCAGCGGCAGGCCGGTGTCGAACACCTCGGCGATCGCCGACACCGACCCGACGTTCTGCACCACCACGCCGACGCTCACCGGCAGCTTCCCCGACGGAACCTCCACCCCCGTGACGGCGTGGATGAGCATCTTCTCGGCGCCCTGCGGATACTTCACCGTGAGCGGCAGGATCCGGATGTCCAGGTCGTACGGGCGCGTGCGGTCCAACGCCTCGATGGCGTCCGGCTTGTTGCGCTCAACGCCGATCACGCAGCGCGAGACGCCGAGGCAGGCCATCATGATGCGGATGCCGAAGTGCACGCGCTCCGGCATCTCCGCCATCACACGGTGGTCGGAGGTGAGATACGGCTCGCACTCCGCGCCGTTGATGATCAGCGTGTGCACGGAGAAGTCCTTCGGCGGCGCGAGCTTCACGTGGGTGGGGAACGCCGCGCCCCCGAGCCCGACCACGCCGGCATTCTGCACCGCGGCGATGACTTGCTCGGTGGAGAGCCCCTCCCACCGCGGCACCATCCGCGGACGGGGGATCTGCGGCGCGTAGCGGTCCACCCTGATGCGCACCGCCTCCGCCATCGTGCCGTCGGGGTGCGGCCACCAGTCCACGTCCACCACCGTGCCGGCGGCCGACGCATGAATGGGGACGGACATGAAACCATCGGCGAGACCGACCGGGTCGCCGCGCTCCACGCGCTCGCCGACGCGCACGCACAGCTTCGCCGGCTTGCCCGCGTGCTGTCGCAGCGGGAGCACGATCTCGTCGGGGAAGGGCATCCGGCGGATGGGAAGATGGCTCGTGAGCCCCTTCTCCTCCGGCGGGTGGACGCCATGGCGGAAGCCCGGGAAGACGGCGGTCATCAGGCGAACCTCTCGGCCCGCTTGACCCACTTCGCGAGATCCTTCTCGTGTGGATCGAGCGGCGTGCCTGGGTGGATGATGGACACCGGACACCGTTCGGCGGCGAGCACGAGCTGCTGGAAGGTGCCGGCCGACGGATCCTTCACGTACGCCTGCTTGTCCGCGTTGTAGGCGAACATCCGGTTGTTGATCCCCGTGCACTCGTTGCAGCTCGTGCAGCGGATGGAATCGATCCACGGCTCGATGACGAGCGGTTCGTCCTCCGTCGCCGTGGCGGCGGCGCTGCCGGCTGGCGTCGCGGCGGTCGCAGTGGGCTCGGCGACGGCAGGCGCCGCCGGGGGAGCCCCAGCTGCAGCCGGTGACACCGCGGGCGTCGCGACCGCACTCACGGCTGGTGCCGCAGGTTCCTTCGCGGCGCTCGGCGTGGGCGTCGCCGTTGGCACCGTCGCCGGCGGCAGCGATGCCAGCAGCTCGGCCACCGCGGCCGACCCGCCAGCCGTGCGCATCAGCCCCTGCGCGAGGCGCTGCGCCAGCTTCGCGGGCAGCGTGGCGTTCAGCTCGGCTACCTTCGCCTCGTACTCCACGCGCAGCGTTTCGGCGCGCCGCGCGAGATCCGCCTCGAGCTCCGCCGCCACCGCATCGTGCACCGACATCGGGATCTCGATCCCCGCGAGCTGCCGGAGCTGCGACCAGAACTGCTGCCGCTCCTCGGCGAGGGTGACGATCTCCGGGGCCACGGCCAGGCGGCGAAGAGCGTGCTCCTTCGTCAGCGTGTAGATGAACGGCGTGTGCCCTTCACGGTCCGCGGCATCGGCGGCCACATACTCGTGGAACGGCATCGGCGACGGCGCGTCATCCTTCAGCGGATGGAAGTGCTGCTTGAAGCGCGCTTCCGTGGCGGCCCAGTCGGCCACCGTCACCGGCAGCTCCATGGTCCGCGATGCGCCCGTGTCGTCCACGTAGGCGAGCGTGTACGTCGGCCATGGATCTGACGGTGATGGATTTCCCTCGAGGCTCAGGCAGTCGGCGAAGCTCGAGCCCGCGTCCGGATCGTAGGTGAGGAACGGGAAGGCGCGGCTCTCGAGCGCGAGGCGCGCTGCATGCTGCGACCAGTCGTCGGCCAGCCCATGCTCAACCGGGCAGGGGGTGTACACGTTGATCAGCACCGGCCGGCGCTTGTGCAGCCCCTTCAGCACGCCGGCGAGCAGGTGCGATGCCGCGGCCTGCGACGTCTGGTGCACGTACGCGCTGCGATGTGCGATGGCGATGAGTGCGAGCTCCTTGCGCACCTCCGTCTTGCCGTGCTGCGACTTGCCATAGGCGGACATGTCCGCCACCTGCCCGGTGAACCCCGACGTGCATGCCTGGCCGCCGGTGTTGGAGTACACCTGCGTGTCCAGCACCACCACGCGGATCGGCTTCCCGCTCGCCAGCAGTCGCGAGAGGTTCTGGAAGCCGATGTCGAGCATGGCGCCGTCGCCGCCCATGGCGACGATCGGCGGACAGAGCGCGAACTCATCGTCGGTGAACTGCTTCCAGTCGAGCGCGGCGAGGGCGGGCTCGTCACGCGCGGCATCGTAGCTGCCGGCGGCGAGCAGCTCCGCGCGGCGCACGGCAACGAACTCGTCGGCCATCTTCCGCATGTGCGCCTCGAACAGCCCGATGGCGATCGACGGCGAATCCTGGAAGAGATGATTGACCCAGGGGAAGGGATACGGGTTGTATGGATACGTGCTTCCCCACACGGAGGAGCAGCCCGTGCTGTTGGCCATCCCCAGCGGCGCGCGTCCGTTGCCGCTCGGTCCCTCCACGTAGCGCCACTTCAGGTCGCGCAGCCGACGAAGCGTGTCGTCCAGCAGCTCACGCTCTTCCGGCGCCTGCTGCTCCAGCGTCGCGATCAGCTCGTCCAGGTGGGCCACCTGCTTCGCCACGCGCGGCTGCATGGACGCACTGATGGCCGAGACGATGAGGTGCACGGCCGTCTTCTCCCCGCAGCCCATGCAGGCACCGTCGCCGCCAACCATGGAGCGATAGGTGTCCTTCTTCAGGAGGAGCGAGGGGAGTACGCCAATGCCCTCGTCCACGTCGGCCACGTTCACGTAGCGGTCGTGCGTGTCGGGGAGGCGTTCGTGCACCTGCCAGTCCTGGCGCAGCTTCTCGAGCGCCGGTGTATCCTGCTGCACCGTGACCAGCGCGCCGTCGGGACACACGGCGACGCACAGGTTGCATCCCTTGCACGCCTCGGGATTGACGAAGATGGAGAGCAGACCGCCGTTCCCCTTCTCCCGCCCCTCGACGGCATCGTAGAAGGGGCGCGTCCGTGCCACCGGCAGCTCGACGAGTCGCGCATTCACGATCGTGAACTCGTCCTCCGCCGCCGCCTTCTTCGCCGTGTCCCAGCCCAGCTTGTCCGTGACGCTCCGATAGGCCGCCGACCATGCTTCCGCGAGCGGAACCGGCGGTTTCGCGTCGAGCAGCCTGCGTACTTCCTTCGCCCAGTGCTTCACGATGGGGCGCAGGCGCTCCATGCGCACGCCGTTCTCGGAGGCGTCGAGCGCCGTCGCCAGCAGCTGGTCTACGGTGTTCACCACCGCCGGGAGCGCCGAGTCCGGGCATTGGGTCCAGCACTGCGCGCAGCCGGTGCACTTCGAGGCGATGAAGTGCGGGATCTCCATGCGGACCCCGCTCATGTCGCGCACCGCGCCGGTGGCGGCGGGGATCACGCTAAGGGCGGCGAAGGGATCGGCGATGCCGTCCTGGCCAAGCTGGCACATGGAGCACACCTGCTCCCAGAACCGGCCCGCGTTCGCCGGTCCCTCCTCCGCACCCTTCACCTCCAGCGAGGCGGGCATGTGTGGCACCGTGCCCGGCTCGTCGGCGGTCGGGAGCTCCTTCACCTCCACCGCCTTCACCTCGTCGAACCCGCGGCGGATGACGCGCAGGTTGTCCTCCACCACACGTTCCCCCTTCGCGCCGAACTTCTTTCCGAGCTGCTGGCGGATCCCGCTGAACAGGGTGTCGGCGGTCACCTCCTCGCGCGCCATGAGCGTCGAGGTGGCGAAGAAGGCGCCCATGAATGCCGCGCCCTGCATCCGGTAGCGCAGCTCCACATCCGACGCCTCCTCGCGCGCGATGGCGAACGCGTCGAGCACGTGAAGGCGGATGTTGCGGTCGAGGATCGTGCGGCGCGCCTTTGCGGGGAGCGACTCCCAGAAAGCATCGGGGGAGAGGTCGCTCTGGATGACGAACGTGCCCCCCTCCGCGAGACCGGCCAGCGGGTCGCTGTGGTGAAACACGTTGGGGTCCGGCGACAGCACCACGTCCACGTGCCGGAGCTCGCAATTCAGGCGTACCGGCTCGTGCGCGAGCACGGCGTAGAAGGTGGTGGGCTGCCCCTTCTTCTCCGAGCCGTATTTCGGGTTGGCCTTGATGTGCATCCCGAACAGCTCGAACGCCGTCATCGCCAGGTTCTTGCCCATCGTGATCGCGCCCCATCCACCCACGGAATGGATGCGCACCGCGGTCGAGCCTTCGGGGAGCAGGTCGATTGTCCCCGCCGAGTGCACGGCGAGCTGGCGGAGGGTCGGATACGCGTCGAGCAGCGCTTCCTGCCAGATCTGGAGCTTCGGCACCTTGGTGCGCTCGCGCACGAAGTCGACGCCGAGGTAGAACTGCCGCGTACGCGCGTGACCGGGAAGCATGTTCTCCACCGCGCCCACGATGTCGCCGGGCTGCAGGTCGCGGCTCCCCAGCCCGAAGCACCCGCTGAAGAAGTCCGGGATCTCCGTCGCCTCCAGGCAGGGCACGCCGGGGTAGGGGAAGTCCGACATCGCGCGGCCGTTCTCCGCGGCCTTGCCCATCGCTGCGCGGATCTCGCGCAGGAGCGGCGGGTCCACCGCGAGCGGCTGGTCGGTGCGCTCCAGCACGAGCACGCACTTCTTGCCGGCGAGGATCTTCGCCACGAGGTCGGCGGGGAAGGGACGGAACATCGTGAGGTTCACCACCCCCGTCTTCACGCCGCGCTTCTCGCGCAGCCAGTCGGCCACCGCTTCCGCGTTCGAGACGACCGATCCCTGGCCGACGATCACGTAGTCGGCGTCGTCCGTGCGGTATCCGCTCAGTCGTGCGTAGTGCCGCCCGGTGAGCGCGCCGAACTCCTGCATCGCGCTGTCGGTGATCTCGGCGATGTGGTCGAAGTAGAATGGCCGCTGCGCCGCCACCCCCTGCGCGTAGCTGTCCTGGTTCTGTACCACGCCGAGCATCGACGGATAGTCGAAGTCGAACGACTCCGGGATGCGGCGGCGGCGCTCCCCGAACACGAGCCGCTGCGCCGGCGTCGGGCAGTCGATGATGTCGGCCGGATCACCGAGGTACGCCTTGACGAGCTCGCGCTCCGGCAGGCGCAGCGTCTCGATCACGTGACTCGTCAGGAAGCCGTCCTGCGCCACGATCCCCGGGTTGAGCGACAGCTCGGCGATGCGGTGGGCGATCAGGTTGAGGTCCGCCGCCTCCTGTACGTCCTTCGCGAACAGCTGGAAGAAGCCGGTGTCGTCCACCGCGTGATAGTCGTCGTGGCCGGCGTGCACGTTGAGCGCGTGCTTGGTGATCGCCCGCGCCGCGATGTTGAGCACGTAGGTGAGCCGCTTTCCCACCGCCGGGTAGAGCGACTCGTGCATGTAGACGATGCCCTGGCCGCTGGAGAAGTTCGTCGCGCGCAGCCCGCTCATCGACATCCCGGCCGTCACGGCCGCCGCCGCGTGCTCGCCCTCCGGCTCGAAGAAGAGCAGACGACGGTCGTTGACGTTCCGCTTCCCCTCGGCCACCGCGGCAGCCCACCCCTCACCCATCTGCGTCGACGGCGTGATGGGATACGCACCGGCCGCTTCGCTGCCGGCCGTCTCCATCGCCACCACGGCGGCGCTGCCGTCCATCGCCGCGATCACGCCAGGGAACGGGGGGGCCACGGAGGCTGGCGGTGGGGCCTCCTCGGTCTTCCGCAGGGTCCAGAGCTTCATGTCGCCTCACTCCCGGCCATGGCCGGCACACGTGCGAACTGCGCTCCCGTGAGCCACACGATCGCCCCCGTGGGGCAGCGCTCCGTCGCGCGCGGCTCGGCCAACGTGATCTTGTCCCAGTCGATGACGGCCACGCCGCTGGCCACGCTGATCAGGCCCTCCGGCGCATCCATCACGCACTTCCCGCAGGCGGTGCACGCCACGCGGCACTGCGCGAGCGCGTCGTCGCCCGCGATGAGGTTGCGGCACTGCACCAGCAGCCCCGCATTCAGTGGATGCAGCTCGAACAGTCCCTTCGGGCAGGCCGTCACGCAGTCGCCGCACGCCGTGCACTTCTCCACGTCCACCACGGGCAGGCCGAACTCGTTCATCGTGATGGCGTCGAAGTCGCACGCACGCACGCAGTCGGCGAGGCCGAGGCAGCCCCACGCGCACCCCTTGCCGCCGCCCGCCACCGCGGCCGCGGCTGCGCAGGTGGGGAGGCCGCGATACTCCGCCTGCATCTCCGCCACGTGGGTGCCGCCGGCGCACAGGACGCGCGCCACCCGCTTCACGGCTTCGCCGGCATCAACGCCCAGATATGCGGCGATCTGCTCGCGCGCCGCCTCCCCCGACACCGTGCACTGTGCCGGCGAGACCTCGCCCGCCACTGCCTGCTCGGCAAAGGCGCGGCACCCCGGCAGGCCACACGCCCCGCAGTTCGCGTTCGGAAGCATCTGCGACACCACCTCGATGCGCGGATCCTCCCACACCCACAGGCGCTTGTTGGCGAAGGCGATGAACACGCCGAACACCAGCCCCACGCCGCCGAGGATGAGCACCGCATCGAGGATCATGCGGGCACCTCCGTGGGGGACGCCTGCGCCACCAGCCACGCGGCGATCCGCTCGGCGGCGTCGTCCGCACCGACGGCGCGAGCGGCTTCCTTGCCCGCTGGCGCCGGCACCGTGAAGGGCGTCGTCGCCAGGCTGGCGAGCACGCGCAGGTCCTGCGTCATCTGCCACACGCTCTGCCCACCGAGCGCCCGCTTCGGCGGGTCGGGAAGGTGCTGCACGGTGAGGCGCTGCCAGGGCTCGCGACCGCCGGCGGGGTCGTGCATGAACACCGCGGCACCCTCCGGCACGAGCGCCGCCACTGCGGGACCATCGTAGGCAGCGAGCCGTTCGAGGCCGCTCCCGTCCACGGTCTGCACGACGAAGGTGCTGGGGCTGATGCACCGCGCCAGTGGCGCCGGCGGCGCCGCGCCGCGGATCGCGAGCACGATCTTCTCGCGCCCGTCCGTGTAGTCCAGCAAGGCGCCCGGCTGCAGGTCGGCGCCGTCCACCAGCACCACCAGCGGCGGGGCGGCGCGCCGCTCGGCGCTGGACCAGGTTCGGAAGTACTGCGCGCGGAGCAGCCGTTCCTGGGCGCTCTCGTAGCGGCCCGTCCGGATCTGCTCTTCCGTCAACACGGCGGCGAGCGCCTCGCCGATCGTCTCGAAGGCGCGTTCCAGCGCGGCGCCGAAGCGGCCGCCCGGCGCCACCTCCACGATGAAGAAGTCGTCGCCGCG
>CAMLIU010000029.1 GCA_946479995.1 uncultured Gemmatimonadota bacterium
CAGGTGCAGGACATCGGCGGCCAGGTGGTCTACCAGAACCTGAAGCACCGCTGGAACTACGGCGTGGGGCTCGAGCACATCCCCTACCTGTTCGGCTACCTCGCGCCCATCGGTCCCAACCAGGCAGCGCTCGTGTTCCAGCGCATCTTCGTGGACCAGGCGAGCGCGATGACGGCGTATCCCTTCTCCAGCACGCGCCGCATCGAGTTCAGCGCGAACGCTACCCGCCTCGGCTACAGCTCGCAGGCGTTCGACTACTACTCAGGCCAGGAGATTCCCACCACCGGGCTGCCAACGTATCCGACCTCGTACTACGAGTCGGGAAGCGTGGCGTACGTGGGTGACAACTCGTACTCCGCCTTCACCGGCCCGGTGCAGGGATCGCGGTACCGCCTCGAGGTGTCGCCGACCCTCGGCTCGCTGCAGTACACCACGGGGCTCGCCGACTACCGCAAGTACTTCTTCATGCGTCCCTTCACCCTCGCCTTCCGCGGCCTGCATTACGGACGCTACGGGCGCGACGCCGAGGATCCACGCCAGTACCAGATCTACCTCGGCGAGGAAACGCTGCTGCGCGGCTACGGGTACGGCTCGTTCACGAACGACGAGTGCAACTCGCAGCAGTGCAACGTTCTGCAGAGCCTGTTCGGAAGCCGCATCGCAGTGTTCAGCGCCGAGTTCCGCATCCCGCTGTTCGGCGTGCCGGAGTACGGGCTGATCAACTTCCCGTACCTGCCGACCACGATCTCACCGTTCTTCGACGCGGGTGAGGCGTGGTCGAGCGGGGCGTCGCCGCACTTCGCCTTCGAGAACCCGGATGGAAACCAGCGCGGTATCGTGTCGAGCGCCGGCCTGTCGGCGCGCATGAACCTGCTCGGCTACGCGGTCTTCGAGGCGTACGTCGCACACCCGTTCCAGCGGAAGGGAAAGGGATGGGTCGTCGGCCTCCAGCTCGCTCCCGCCTGGTAGTCATCGGTGAACGGTCTACCAGTCGGGAGTGCGCACGGCAAAGCAGAAAGTGGCAGCTGAAAGCTGACTGTTGCACTCGTAGCTCCTCGGTCAGCGAGGGTACAAGGTGGCGGGGTCACAATGGAACGGTGGGGCGGAACGGCAAACGGCGTCGTGTGCGCCGCTGTCGTTCCGCCCGACCGTCTTTTCATGCACCGGGAGGCCGCGAACGCCGTTGCCGTTCACGCCGTCCGTTCCATTCCGGCCCAGGTGCGGGGAGCCGTCGGGAGGTGAGGGGCTACGAGTCGAGCTTGCAGCTTTCAGCTGTCACTTTCAGCTTTGCCGTGCGAACTCCCGACTCCCAACCAGTAACTGAGTTCTCAGAAGCGATACAGCGCGCGGTAGATCTGTTCATTACGGAGCACGATCCGCACGTAGTCCCGCGTCTCCGTGTACGGAATCCATTCCGTGAACACCTCTGGATCCCCGGCGCTACCCGGTCGGTCCACCCACCGCGCTACGCGCGACGCACCAGCGTTGTACGCCGCCAGCGCATGCGCCATCGGCACGCCGCGCTTCAGGCTCGATGCGAGGTGAGCCGTCCCGAGCTCGAGGCTGACATCGGGATCGAACAGCAGCGCGGGATCCCACAGCGGATAGTTCATGCTCTTCGCGACCGCGGCGCCCACGCTCGGCATGAGCTGCATCAGGCCCCGCGCACCGACCGCCGACACAGCCCGCGGGTTGAAGCTCGACTCCTGACGGATGAGCCCAGCCACCAGTGCCGGTGCGAGGTCGTGGCGGCGTGATTCCTCCCGCAGCGCGTCCTCGTGGACCACGGGGAAGGCAGCCAGGAAGAGCGGGCGGGTCGGGGTGCCGCGGTCGATCGCCCGGAGCGCCACACGCAGTCCGCGCGCCGGCTCGGCGGCGTCCACCAGTGCCTGCGCGATTGCCGGCGCCTCCGCCGGTTTCGCCGTGGCGCGGTCCACGAGCGCATCGAGCTCGAACCGCGCCTCGACATCCATGCCGAGCTGCTGCAGCGCCGCGATGCGCGCTGCGATGCTGTCCACGGCGGCCACGTGCGCCGAGGTATCCGCGCCTGCCGGTGGCGCCCAGCCGTTCAGCTTCAGTCGACGATACGAGAGCCACGCGTAATACGAGTACGGCGATCCGGCGATGATCGCCTTCCATCGCCGTTCGGCGTCGGCGTGCCGCCCCATGCGCTCGTACGCCCGCCCCGCCCAGTAGCGCGCTGCCTCCGCTTCGTCGTCCTTCGGATACCGCGTGTAGAGGGTGTCGAAGATCGCCGCGGCTCGCGCGGCGCTCGCCGGCCATGCAATGAGCCCGGCGCGGAAGCGGGCGAGCGGCGCCTGCGCGGACGATGGATACCGCTTGCCGATCTCGGCGAGCGATTGCGCCGCCCCGGAGATATTTCCGTCATCCACCTGGAGATCGGCCAGCAGGAGCAGCGCCGGCGCGGCGGCCGACGCCACGTTCGCGTAGCGCGTGGCGGTGCTGCGCAGCGCGGCGCGTGCGGCGGAGCCGCTGCCGGCGCGCACGAGCGCCCGCGCGCGCTGGTACGACGCACGCGGGGCGAGCGACGGGTCGGTGAGCCTTGCGTACTGCTTCGCGGCATCGGATTCCCGCCCCGCTCCCATGAGCGCCCCGGCGTAGGCGTAGACATCGCGCTGGCTCAGTGGCGCGGCCTTCCCCGCCGCCTCGAAGCCCTTCGCCGCGCGCGATGCGAGGTCGTTGTCGGCGGCAGCACGCGCGACCGTCAGCTCCTCATCGCGCGAGAGCGGCACCTTCAGGTCGTCGAGCACGCTCACGGCCTGGCGCGCATTCGCGTAGCTCGTGCGTCCGCCGAGATACCCGACGATGCGACGCGCGACGGCGAGCCGCGACGCCGAGTCCTTCGCCGCGAGCGCCTCCACGCGGAAGGCGGAGCCGATGGCGCCCACGGAGCGATACACGCGCGCCGCGCCGGCAAGGTCGCCCGTGCGCTCACGCGCCTGCGCGTCCGTCCACGGCACGCGCTCGCGGGCCACCGGGTTGGTGACGTCCTCGAACTGCTCGGCGCGATCCCCGCTGTCCGCCATCGCGCCGGCGGCGCGCAGGCGAAGCCAGTCGGCGATCTCGGGAACCTGTCTCGCTGCGCTCGCATAGGCAGCCGCCGTGCTGTCCAGCACGTTCGCACGATCGAGTGCGCGAGCCAGCAGCACACGTCGCGTCACCCGCGCCGCCGGGGTGCGCGCGTCTGTGAGCGCGAGCCGCGCATCGGTGCGCACGTCCTGGTCCCGCGCCAGGCCGCTGCGCACCAGCAGCTCGCGTCCTTCGCCGCCGTAGAGGGAATCGAGCCACGGCGCGCCACGAAGGATGCGGTCCACTTCCTCCCACCCCTGCCAGCCGGAGGCGGCGCGCGCACCGACAAGTCGCGCTGGCGGAGGCGCGGCCTCGGGCCTTGTGAGCTGGCGCACCAGCAGTCGCGTCGCATGCCAGTAGCGGCCGGCTCGCACCAGCGAGTCCGCGCGCATCACCAGGCTGTCGCCCGTGATGCGCGCGGAGTCGGAGCGGGTGACGTCCACCGCCGGCACGCGCTCGCTGTCCGAGCCCTGCGCGCAGGCGGTGGCCGCCCAGAGGATCAGGGGAAGTACGAGGATGGAGCGATTACGCATGCGGGACGAGCAGTCACGGTTCGTGCCACGCGCCTCCGGCCCCGCATGCGTGATCCCGCTCAGCGTGCCGCCGTCCTCCCGTCCGGCTTGTCCTGCAGCCAGTACGCGAACCACTGGCGGATCCGGCCGAGGCGGTCCACGAGGAGCCAGGGCTCACCCGAGCGCGACAGCTCGTGCGTCGAGCGTGGATACCGCACCAGCTCCACCGGCACGTCCATCTTCTTGAGCGCCATGTACCACAGCTCGGCGTTGCCCATCGGCGTGCGGAAATCCTCCTCGCTCTGCACCATGAGCGTGGGCGTGCGGACCTTCGTCACGTGGCGGATGGGCGAGAGCGTGTCGTACATCGCGAAGTTGTCCCACGGCTTGCCGTAGAACTCGAACTCGGTGAGCCCCTGGGCATCCGAGGCACCGTACCAGTACGTCCAGTCGCTGATCATGCGGTCGGTCTCGGCGGCCTTGAAGCGATTCGTCTTCGTGGTGACCCACGCCGTCATGAAGCCGCCGTACGAGCCGCCCGTCACGCCCATGCGCATGGAGTCCACGTCGGCGCGCCTGGCCACGAGGTCCACCGCCTTCATCAGGTCCTCGTAGTCCTCGGCGCCCCACCGGCCGCGCGTGGCGTAGGTGAAGTCCGCGCCGTAGCCGCTCGAACCGCGCGGGTTGGTGAAGAGGACGAACATCCCCTGCCCCGCGAGATTCTGGAACTCGTCGAACCAGCCCTCCCCGTACTGCGAGTGCGGCCCGCCGTGGATGTACAGCACCACGGGATACTTCTTCCCCGGCTGGTAGCCGTAGGGCTTCATCAGCCAGCCCTCGATCTCGAGGCCGCCCACGCTCGGGTAGGTGAAGCGCTCGGCGTCGCTGAACGCGACCTCGCTGGTGAGCTTGTCGTTGAACGACGTGAGCCGGCGCTCGTTCTTCCCGTTCGCGTCCGCCACGTAGAGCTCCGTCGGCTTCGTCATGCTCGTCGCCACGTAGGCGACCTTCCGGCCGGCCTTGTCGAAGCTGAAGCCGTTCATCTTGCGCCGCCCGCCGAGGAGCTGCGTGGGCTGCTTCGTGGACGGGTCGAGCCGGAACAGCCCGCTGCTGCCGCCAACGTCGGCGTTGAACACGAGCGTGCCATCGGCAAGCCACTCGATGCCCGACGGCTCGTAGCGGAACGCGTCGGCGAGGACGTTCTCCGGCGTGCCACCCGCGGCGTTCACGAGGTACACGCGCGCCGACGACGTGCGGGTGGGGCGACCGATGAAGGCGAGGCGCTTCGAGTCGGGCGACCAGCTGATGTCGCTCTCCGCGCCCGACCAGGCGAGGCGCCGCGGCTCGCCGCCGTCAGTGCTCATGATGAAGATGTCCGCGTCGTTGCGGTTCGCCTCGTCCCGCTTCGCCTCATAGGGCAGGAAGGAGAGCGAATCCCGTTCGTGCTCCACCACCGAGTCGGGGCGCAGCTCGGCATCGGCGAGGAAGGCGACCCACCGGCCGTCCGGGCTCACCACGGCGTTGCGATGCGAGTAGGCGGTGCGAGTGAGCGCACGCTTCGCACTCCCGTCGAACGCCTGGCGCCAGACCTGCGCAGGGCGATACGTGCGTGCCTCGCGCGGGCCGGGGACGAAGCCACGATCGTTGGACTTGTACCGCATGTCCACCACCTGCCGGCCGTCGAAGCGTGCGGGGTTCACCGGCTTCGTGATGGCCCCGTACGGAGGGCGCGCCATGGGGAGCATCTTCGCGTAGGGATCATTCTTCGTCGAATCGGTGCGCGGCGCGCTGTCGGGCTCCGCCCAGATGGCGAAGCGACCGTCGCGTGGCACGGAGCCGGCGGGAAGGTTCTCCAGCTGTTCGGCCTCGCCACCCGGCTGGTCCATGCGGATGGCCCACGTGTTCCCCTTGCCACCCGTACGGGTGGAGGTGAAAAGCAGGAAGCGGCCGTCGGGCGACCAGCGCGGCTGGCTGCTCTCGGTGCCTGGCGAGGTGAAACGCTTCGGCTCGCCTCCCGCCGTGGGGACCACCCATATCTCGCTGTGACGCTTGTTCTCCGCCTCGCGCACCGTGGTCACCGTGACGGCCACGCGGTCGCCGGACGGACTGATGGCAGGGCTGCTCAGCGTGGTGACCTTGTACCAGTCGGCGAGCTGGAAGGCGCGTGGCGTGGTGCCCTGCTGCGCCGCAGCGGGTACGGCGGCAAACAGCGCGAGCATGGCGATGGAACGCGAAGTCGGCATCATCGGGTGGGGAGGGGGTATGAGCGGACCGGACCGGCGGTCCGACTCATATATACGCACGAATGGGCTGGCAGCGTTGCTGCCAACCCATTCGCGGTCGCTCCGGTTCGTGCTGTGCGCCCCACCAGCGCCCAGGCACTCGCCATCGCTACCTACTTATTCACCCAGCCTGGCCAGACCGTTGGGTGCGGAAACCGTCCCGCTTGCCAGCCTTGCCGTCCTTGTGGCGAGCCTTCATCGCATCGCGGCGCTTGGCCAGCTGCTGCAGGTTCGCATCGTACAGCTTCTGGTTGTCCGGCGTGAGCGCCGACCGGACCTCGGCCTGCTCGCTCTTCCGCAGCTCGGCCAGCTTGTCGAACGTGGCCTTGTTCTTCGCCAGCACCGCCCGGGCCGCAGCCGTGTCGCCCTTCTGGCGCGCGGCCCGCGCTTCCTGCATCGCCGGCTTCATCTGCTCGCGCAGCGACTTGGCCTGCGTCGCGTACTTCGAGTGAATGTCCTTAAGCTTCGCCTTCTCGGCGTCGCTCAGCTTGATGCCGCGGAACAGCCCACGCTCGGCGCGCATGCCGGCGCGCATTCCATGCTGCATTGCATGCTGGCCGTGACGAGCGCCCTGCTGCGCGGGAGCCTGGGCTCCGGCGAACGAGGCAGCGGATACCAGCGTCGCGACGGCGAGTGCGATTACACGAGTCTTACCCATGCGTCCTCCAAAGTGTTGGAGCGCTCCAACGCGCTACCAGACAGGAAGACGTCGCCCTTGCCGGGTTGTTAAGACGCCTGTTTTCCGACCGCTCAGCGCGTCGTCGTCCGATAGGCGACGGCGCTCACCTCCACGAGGATCCCGCGCAGCTCCGCCCCCACGGTGGTGCGGCTGGGGTGCGGCCCGCGAAAGAACTCCCGGTAGACGGCGTTCATCGCGTCCCAGTCGTCGGCGCGCTGCAGGTACACGGTGACGCTCACCACGTCTTCCAGCCCCGCCCCCGCCTGCTCGAGGACGCGCTGCAGGTTGCCGAGCGTGCTGCGGGTCTGGCTCGCCACGTCGCCGCCGCCCAGCTCCCCCGTAACCGGATCACGCGGCGTCTGGCCGCTCACGTAGATGAAGTCACCGGCGCGAACGGCGGGACTGTACGGCCCCTTCGGCGCGGGCACGTCGGGGGGAAGGAACACGGGCGTCCAGTTGGGCATATCAGGGTCTCGGCTGGAGTGAGTCGGCGGGCGCGACGGGCGCCGGCGGCGGCGCCTGCCACAGTCGCACCGGGGCCAGCGCCACGCTACCCGCCCGCACCAGGACTGTGCCGGCATCCACGGTTCGTGTCTGCGCGCCCTCGCCGATGCGCAGCGTCACGTGCTGCGGGCCCGCCGGCAGGCGCAGCCGCACGAGCGTGACCTCGCTCGGCAGCAGGTGCCAGGAGCGCACGTCCGCGCGCTCGAGCAGCGACGCGCCGAAGTTGGCCAGCAGTCCCGCGAACCACCCCTTCTTCTCGTCGACCGCCTTCACCACCGTGTACTTGGTGGTGGCACGCAGTGCGGCGCGACGGGCGATCGCACCACTCTCCCGGCGCGCGTCTGCCGCACTGGCCTCGTCCACCAGCGCAACCAACCCTTCTCGACCGAGCGTATCGTCGACGCTCCCGGCGCGCACCGTTGCGCCCCACGGCCGCGCCGAGCTTCGCAGCGCAGGAAACGCAACGGTGAGGGTGTAGTCGTCTTCGTCCCCCGAGTGATGGTGGCGTGCGGGTACGAAGGTGGGCAGCGCAGGTAGGGCGTTGCCGACCGGCTGCGCACTCCGGTGCGCGTCACTCCATCCACCGTCATGGAGGCGCAGGGAATCGCGCCCGTCGCTGCCGATCTCGAGTTCCAGGGTTTCCGTGACGCGATGGGCCACGTAGCCTCGTTCCACGACCACGAGGACGTCACCGAAGGTCGTGTCGGGCCGCGCTCGAGTGGAGTCGGCGCTGTCAGCGGCTGCGAGGGCCGGCACCAGGACCCGCGCCGCGCGATACGCCACCGCGGCGTCGCCTCGCTCGTTCGCCCGCTCGAAGACGGCACCAGCCAACTCGTGCAATGCGCCATGCAGGCCACGCTCCCGCTCATCGCGGTCTTCGGCATACTGCGCCAGCAGCGAGGACAACCGTCGCGCCTCGACCGCCGCATCTTCCCACTGCTCCAGTCGCGCATACGCGAGCATGGCGTAGTATGGTATGAACAGCCGCTCCGTGCGACGCGGCTGGTACGGGCGCGCGAGATCGTTCGTCACGAGGGCCACGCCATCCCGGGAGAGGCTCGCGGTGATGCGATCGTCGGCCAGCAGGGCGGCACTGTCCAGCACGGCGGCGCTGCGGTCGAACTGTGCCGAGTAGTAGCTCGCGAGACCCACATCCAGACGACGCAGAAGCTCGTCGTCCTCCTTCCACGCGAGCACGACCTTGAAGTCGCCGCGGGCCAGCGCATCACGCAGCCGCTGCTGCGGCCGCGCGATGCCGTTCTCGCCCGTCTCGTACCCGCTGAACGTCGTGCGCAGCGTCACGCATCCCCCGAGCAACAGGGGAGCGGTGCAGAGCAGCAGCCGCCCGATGGCCGTGCGAACGCGAACGCGGGTGGGAGCGCCCATGGCAGGTCACCGGTGCATGCTCAGCGATTCTGCTTCTCGAGAACGATCACGCGCTGCCGCGCCTGCGCGATCGCCTCGGCGAGCCTGGCGTTCGCGTTGCCAACCGCGTCGATCTTCTCCAGCTCCAGCCGGTGCAGGAAGAGCATGTAGCGCAGCTCCGCCTCGCGTGGGCGCAGGAGCTTGTCGAGCGACGTGGCCATCTTGTACTCGAGCATCGGGTCGGCGCGGTCCACCACGCTCGCGCGATCGTAGCGCTCCAGGGCGCCGGTGAAGTCGCCGGCCGCGGCGAGCGCGTCGCCTTCCTTCACGAGCGCCTCGGCGCGTGCCCGGTTGGCGTTCCCGACGTCGGCCGCGCTGCTGACCGTCCGCAGTCCCTGCGGTTCACTGTAAGTCACGCTCGCTACGCGGCCGTCGGCCACCTGCACGAGCGCCACCGGTGCGACCGCATCCCGCGGCGCGGTTTCCGCGTCACGCGGCGCGAGCACCACGACGCCCCCACTGCGGCGCACCGTCCAGGCGTCGCCGGTGGTGCGCGTGGCGGCGAGCACCTGCGCCTCGTTCATGCCGAGTGCGATCTCGCCGCGGCCCAGCGCCGCGCACACGTCGGGTACGCAGTTGGTGTACGCCACCGCGGCAATCGAGTCGCGTCGATCGCGTCCCGCGGCCTGTGCGGCGCTCGACCGCGCCGCGGCCGCCTCAACGGCGGACGTCGGCTCCGCCACACGGTCGCCGTTGTGCATGATGGTGATCGGCAGCTCGTCGATGCGCTTCGGCGCACAGCCGCTGGCGATGAGCGCACCGATGAACAGCGTCGGCGCGAGCTGGGGAATGCGGGAGCTGGTCATGGTCGTGTCTCCGCTTGTGGTCAGAACCCGAACGCCGAGCGCGTGATGTACTTCTTGATCTTGTGCTGGCCCACCCAGACCTTCGCGTTGGTCTCGAGGTCGATCAGCGACGCGTCAACCTGGTAGAAGACCACGCGCTCGCGGCCGTCCACGTCCTCGATGGCCTGCAGCTCGCCGGCGAGCATGTAGCGCGCACCGAGCTCCTGTCCCTGCCGTGCGCGGGTATCGGCGCGGGCGTTCTGCTGCTGGTCCTGCCGTTCACCCCGCAGCTCGCTGCGCTCCGCCCCCGACGCGACCACCCGCGCCGCACCGGTGGACACGAGTGCCTTCTCGATGTCCTTCACGAAGGTCCCGACGGCGATGTGCTCGAGCGTGCGGTTGGCGAAGCTGCCGACGATGATCGTCGGTGCCTCGCCGCCGTGAGTGTCGGTGTAGCGCTTCGCCCATCCGGCGGCGAGCGTCTGCTCCACGAGCTGGTTGGCGACGAGACGGGAATCGGTGTCGTTCCACCGCCCCGAGAGATCAGTGACGGCACCGGGCTCGATACGCGACACGCGCTTGGTCGCGCAGCCGGCTGCAGTGATCACGAACGCGCCGAGGGCGGCGCGCAGCAGGTAACGACGCGATCGACGAATGAACATGGTCTGGCTCCTGGTGGGCTTCGTTCGGCCACCGGGAAGGCAGGGCCCAGACCAACGGTGACGTCCATCACAAGACGTCACCTGACAATCACTTACGCTGCTTCGTCTTCATTTCGGTGTCCACGCGCGCGGACGGCGGTGTTTCAGTTCCGGAGGACAGCCGTCCTCTTCGCGAGACCTCGCTGCCCGCTATTTTCCGCCATGGACTTCCCGATGGACGATTGGTCGCACGCAGACCTGGACGCGGACTTCCCGCTCGGCGATGGCACCGCCGATACGGAAGCGCACGT
>CAMLIU010000030.1 GCA_946479995.1 uncultured Gemmatimonadota bacterium
ACGAGGTTCCGCCGCCGAAGCAGCGAAACCCCGTGGAAAGCTGTACGAGCTGGCTACCCTGAGCCGCGTACCCTGATCAGCTGGCGTTGGCGCTGATCCAGGGATCGTGCTCCATCCACTGCTCGTTCGGGGCGAAGAGGAACACCATCGCGCCCTGGGCCAGCTTGGGCAGCAGCTCCTTCGCGCGCTCCGGCTCCATCGCCGGGCACCCCTCGCTGCGGCCGGCGCGCGTGGGCGTCACGTACGGTGCCCCGTGCGCCACCACGCCTCGGCCGAGCGCCTTGTCGTTGAAGCCGGTGGACACGCCGTCGAGGCGAAGGCCGACCGAGCTGTAACGCTGGCCGCCCGACTTCCCGTGGAAGTCGTACAGCGCCTTCGTCACGTACAGGCCGAGCGAGGTGGAGTTGCTCCCCGACGCATTGGAGAAGCGGGTCGGCACGCCGTACTGCGACGTGGACGAGCCGCGGCCGTGCGCGACGGTGAAGGGGCCATCCACGATCTTGAGCGACTGCATGTCGAACACGTAGCCGCGCTTGGCCGTGCTCGGCAGGCCGTAGTCGACGAAGTAGAGGTAGGGCTTCTTCACCTCGTCGGGGTGCGCCGCCTTGTACGCGAAGTAGCTGGTGAATGCGTCCTTCAGTGCATCCGGGTGGCTGAGCGGGCGCACGGCCGCCTTGAGCGCCTCCAGCGCCGACGCCGTGGCCACCGTGATCGCCTCATCAGGCGACGACGAAACCGCGTTGCGCAGGTTCGCCGTGTTCGCGCCGACGATGCTCACCGCTGCGTCCGTCACCGGCTTCGACTCGTCACGCCCGGACACGACGGTAGAGCCCGCGATGATGAGCGCGGACGCGCCGAGCAGAAGCTGCTGAAGAGTCGGGGACAGGGGCATGCGGGGGATCTCCTGGAAGGAGCGCTCGAGGGCGCCGGGCGGGAGGAGAGATACTGAATGAATGACGAGCGAGCCGGACGGCGGGAGCGAAGCGGGGCGCTTGCCATCGACGGCGGTACGACTGATGTGCTGCCTAAGTGTAACGTATGTAAACGCCTGCGTAAACCCTGCTGTGGCAGACACTTGCTGCTGAGCCTGGCGGCTGTCCCGCCACACTGGAGAGTCTTGCCCGCTGCGTGTTCACAGGTGTATAATTCACATCATGAATAGTATAACCTCGGGTGCCCCGGCGCCAGTGGATGCATCCGGAAGCGTCCCCCCCCGGCCTGCCGAGCAGGCGGCGCCGGAGCCCATGCTCGTCCTCCTCGACGCGGCCCGCCGCATCGAGTGCCGACTGGAGGAGGCCCTCGTCGAGGTCGGCCTCTCCATCGCGAAGTTCCAGGCGCTCGACGTGATCGTGAAGGCGGACACGCCGACTCGCCTGAGTTCGCTTGCCGGCTCGTTGGACTGCGTGCGCAGCAACGTCACGCAGCTTGCCGATCGTCTGGAAGGTGACGGCCTCATCAAGCGGGTTGCGTCCCCAGATGATCGACGCGCCGTACACGCCGTGGTCACTCCGCTCGGACGTCGTCGGCATGCGGATGGGGCGGCAGCCGTGCATCGGGTCCAGGCCGAGCTGGCGGCGCAGGTGGCGCCAGCCGATCGCGAATCGTTTCATCGTGTACTCTCCGCGCTGCGCTAGCGCTTCAAGTATGAGGAAGGAATTCATGCAGTCTTTCGTCAGGACCCTCCTTGGCGGTGTCGCAGCTGGCGTGCTCGCTACGCCCGGAGCGGCCGTCGCGGTGGCGCAGCCGTCGGCGGCGCCCGCGTCGGCGTTCCGCGTGGCTGCCGCGCCCTTCGCCGTTGGCGAGGAGCTGCGGTACAGCGCGAGCTTCGCCGGCGTCCGGGCCGGCTCGGCCACCATGAAGGTGGAAGGCATCGAGAACGTGCGCGGGCGCCCCGCCTACCACCTCGTGTTCACCATCGACGGCGGCATCCCGTTCTACCGCGTGCGCGACCGATACGAGAGCTGGGTGGACGTGCAGACCCTCACCTCGCTGCGCCACGTGCAGAACATCCGTGAGGGCAGCTATCGCCGGTACACCACCTACGAGATCTTCCCCGACCGCGCACAGTTCCGGAAGGACAACGGCCCGCTCGAGCCGAGCGTGTCGCAGCCCCTGGATGACGGCTCGTTCATCTACGCCATCCGTGCGGCCATGCCACGCGTGGGTGAGACGCGACGCGACGACCGCTACTTCCGTCCGGATCGCAACCCGGTGGTGCTCACCGGCGTGCGCAACGAGACGGTGCGAGTGGAGGCCGGCCGCTTCGCCACGACCGTGATCCACCCGTCCATCAAGGCGAACGGGATCTTCTCGGACAACGGCGACGCGCAGCTCTGGCTGAGCGACGACGCCAATCGCTACCCGGTGCAGCTGAAGTCGAAGTTCTCGAAGTTCTCGCTCACCCTCGAGCTGCAGTCGGTGAAGCCGGGCGACCGCGTGGCGCAGGAGGCGATGATCGCCGAGGTGCTAGCCGCGCGCTGAGCGCGACCGCCGCCGTCAGCGCGGGACCGTTCGAGCAGTCGCGTCCACGCGGCAGATATGGAGCGATCACCGCCCTCGATCAGCGTGAGCATCGGTGCGATCGGAGTCGCGCTTCACCGCGCCGTCACGACGCGGTGGCTCCAGCTCACCATCATGAGAGGTGTCGTGTCCGCAATCGATGGCGCGAGCGGCCATGCGTGTGGCGCGCGAATCGGCAGGCGCGGCGCGGCGGAGATCTGGCGTGCGATTGGCGGTGGGGTCGTTGCGCATGTGACGTCTACACTCGGAGTGGCCTGCTTCCATGAGCAAAAGGACGGCCACTTCTCCATGCACAATCGCAACGCGGCACGTACGATGGCGTACATATCCGCGGCGTGTGCGCTGCCGTGCTATGCGTCGTCCTCCATGGCCTCCGCCGGATGGCTGGTCGGCACGCGCTGCGCGAGGTCGTACACGTCTCCCTGACTGAGCACGTCCAGGCAGGTGCCGAACACGGAGAGGGCGCGTTCCTGCGCCGCCTCGGTGAGGTTCGAGAAGGTCATCCGGGTCGCGTTCAGCACGTACACCGCGCCTGCTCCAATCACGCGGAAGCGCCGTCCACCGGTCAGGACGATGGCCGTGTCCTCGTCGATGCCGATGCCTAGGAGACGCGGGTTCTGCGCGACCGCTCCCAGCAGCCGGCCCACGCGTCCCCGCTCGGCGAAGTGCTGGTCGATCAGCATGTCCGACACGAGTGCGAGGCCCGGGGCCATGCGCACCATGTCCCCGATGCGCGGCGAGCCCTCGGCCCCTCCGCCGACCAGCATCGTGTCCGTCATGACCGAAGCGCCCGCCGAGGTGCCGCAGATGAGACCGCCCCCGTGGTAGATCTCGCGCAGCCGGTCACAGATGGGCGACGCACCGAGCATCGACGTGATCTTGAGCTGGTCCCCGCCGGTGAAGAACACGCCGGCGGCGTCGTCGAGGATCCGGCGCTTGCGGTCGGAGCAGGCGTCCTCGTGGGAGAGCACGTCGAGGCGGAAGAGGTGCTTCACGCCCAGTCGCCGGAAGACGCGCTCGTAGTCCTGCCACATCGCCTCCGGCATCGCCGAGGCAACGGTGGCGACGACCAGCTTGCCGTCACCCAATCGACGCGCGACCTCCTGGAGGATCAGCGGCTCGTCTCCCTTGTCCTCATGACCGCCGTTGATGATGATCTTGCAGGTTCGACCGCGTGTCATGCGTGCTCCCTGTCGAGTGTCGGATCCCGCACGGGCAAGGGGTGTTCCTCGGACGACCGGGCGGGAATGCCTCTTGCCTGAGACCGGCTCACACGTGCGTACGATCTCACCCAACGTTGCCGCTGCATGACAACCGCAGTATCGCCCGACCCGTCGATGAGCGCCTCGCTCGCCGACGCCTTTCGTGTCTCGCGCGTGCGCGCGCTCCGTGGTCCGAACTACTGGCGCCTCGCCCCGGTCATCGCGAGTGACGTCCGACCAGGCCCGCTCGAGCGGATGCTCACCTCGGGCATCGACGGATTCGCCGACCGCCTCGTCGCCGCGCTTCCCACCCTGCACGAGCATCCCTGCAGCCGGGACAAGCCGGGCGGATTCGTCGAGCGCCTGCGGGAAGGAACCTCCCTTCCGCACGTGCTGGAGCACGTCGCCCTCGAGCTGCAGACGCTCGCCGGGAGCGACGTCTCCTTTGGTCGCGTCGTGCCCTCGGGCGACGAGGGGGTCTGGTGGGTGATCGTCGAGTACGGCGAGGAGGACGTCGGCGTGGAGAGCATCCGCGAAGGCGCGCGCATCATCCGCGACTGCATCCGCGGCAACCCGGTAGACACCGATCGGCTCATCGCCGACTTCCAGCGCCTGTACGAAAGCGTACGCCTCGGCCCTTCCACGGGGGCGATCGTGGAGGAGGCGCGACGCCGCGGCATTCCCGTGCGCCGGCTCAACTCGCGCTCGCTCGTGCAGCTCGGGCTCGGGCGCAACCTGCGTCGCATCCAGGCCACCGTCACCGACCGCACGAGCTCGATCGCGGTGGACATTGCCCAGAACAAGGACGAGACGAAGCGCGTGCTCGGCAACATCGGCCTTCCCGTTCCACGCGGTGACGTGGTGCGCACGGTGGAGAGCGCGATCGACGTCGCCGAGGAAGTGGGCTATCCGGTCATCCTCAAGCCGCTCGACGCGAGCCACGGCCGCGGCATCTCGCCGCGCATCGACGACGAGGCGGCGCTGCGAGCCGGATGGGCGGAGGCGAGCCACTACGGCAAGCGCGTCGTCGTCGAGGGCTTCGCGCCCGGCCGCGACCATCGCGTGCTGGTGGTGAACGGAAAGGTGGTAGCGTGCGCCGAACGCGTTCCCGCCCGCGTGATCGGGGACGGGCGGCGGACCATCCGCGCGCTGATCGAGGAGGCGAATCGCGATCCGAGGCGTGGAGTGGGACACGCGAAGATCCTCACCCACCTGCCGATGGACGCGCACACGGCGTCCTACCTCGCGGCAAGCGGCCGTACCCTCGACACCGTCCCACCGGCGGGTGAGGAAGTGTTCCTCCGCCAGACGGCGAACCTCTCCACCGGGGGCACGTCCATCGATCGCACCGAGGAGATGCACCCGGACAACGTGACGGCGTGCGAGATGGCCGCCGCGGCGGTCGGACTCGACATCGCCGGCATCGACGTGATGACGGAGGACATCGCCGTCCCCTTCCGCGAGAACGGAGCGGTGATCATCGAGGTGAACGCCGGCCCGGGCATCCGCATGCACACGCATCCCACGGAAGGGCAGCCGCGTCCGGCAGGTGCGGCGATCGTGGACATGCTCTATCCGCCCGGCGCCGAGCCGACCATTCCCGTGATCGCGGTGACGGGCACCAACGGCAAGACGACGACGACGCGCCTGATCGCCCACCTCTTCCGCAACACGGGGATGACCGTGGGCTTCACCACCACCGACGGCGTCTACCTGCAGAACCGCCTCGTCATGGAAGGCGACATGACCGGGCCCTTCGCGGCAAACATCATCCTCACCAACCCCACGGTGGACGTCGCCGTGCTCGAGACGGCGCGCGGCGGCATCCTGCGCGCCGGCCTCGGCTTCGAGGAGTGCGACGTGGGCGTGGTGCTCAACGTGTCGGCGGACCACCTTGGCCTGCGCGGCATCCATACCATCGAGCAGCTCGCCGAGGTGAAGAGCGTGATCCCGGCGACGGTGAAGCGCGAGGGTCACGCGGTGCTGAACGCGGATGATCCGCTCGTCTACGAGATGCGCCTGCGCACGGGGGGCGACCTCGTGCTGTTCTCCACGCGGGAGTACGGCGAGAACGAGATCGTGATGGCGCACGTATCCCGTGGCGGGATCGCCGCCGTGATCGAGCAGGGGACCTTCGTCATCCGGCGGGGGCGGCTCCGGATCCCGATCGCCGCCGAGCACGAGGTGCCGCTGTCGCTCGGTGGCGCGGCGACCTTCCAGCGGGAGAACGTGCTCGCGGCCGTAGCCGCGGCGTACGTGCAGGGGATGCGCTACGACGACATCCGCGCCGGCCTCCTCTCCTTCCACCCCTCGCCCACCACGACGCCGGGACGGATGAACATCATCCGGGTCGGGGGCGCGCGCGTGCTCGTGGACTACGCGCACAACGCTGCGGCGATCCGTGGCCTCACCGACTTCGTCTTCCGGCTGCCGGCGGCCAGGCGCTACTGCGTGCTGACCGTGCCCGGTGACCGGCGAGACGGCGACATCCGGGAGGCCGGGCGGCTGTGCGCGCGCTTCGATCGCGTGATCATCAAGGAGGACACCGATCGCCGCGGTCGCGCGCCGGGCGAGATCGCGGCGCTGCTCGGCGAGGGGCTCATGCAGGGAGGTCTCGCGGAATCGAAGATCGAGGTGAAGTATGCCGAGCACGAGGCCATCAATCACGGGCTCGCGCTGCTGGCGGAGAACGACCTCCTCGTGATCCACGCGGACAAGGTGCCGGAGACGCTGGCCGCCGTGCGGCGCTTCTCCTCGAAGCGGGGCGATGCATGACCACGGCGCGCGCTGAAGCCGCCACCGAGCTGCGCATGACGACGCTGCACGCGACCCGCGGCAAGAACTTCTGGTCGCTGCGCCCGGTGACGCGCATGGACCTGCTGGTGGGCGCGTTCGACGACATCTCGTCGGCCGACGTGCCGGGGACCACGGAGCGGCTCGTGGCAGCGATGCCCGGGCTCGTCGAGCACCGCTGCTCGATCGGCGAGCGCGGCGGATTCATCATGCGACTCCGCCGTGGCACCTACGCGCCGCACATCATCGAGCACGTGGCGCTCGAGCTGCAGACCATGATGGGGCACGACGTGGGTTTCGGTCGCACGCGCGGCGGCGACGTGGCGGGCGAGTATACGCTCGTGTTCGAGCATCGTCACGAGCAGGTCGGACTCCGCGCCGCCGCGCTCGCGCTCGAGGTGGTGCAGCAGGCATTCGACGGCACGCTGGAGCGCGTGGACGCCGCCGTGGCGGAGCTGCGCGCCCTTGCCGAAGGGCCGGACACCCCGCCGCTGCATGGCGACGTGCTCTGCGGTATCACCGGCGGCGATGGGCGCGCGGAAGCGCAGCAGGCGCTGCGCGAGCGGCTCGGTGATGCCGACGAGCTGGTGATCGACGTATCGCCGAACTACCTGCTCCAGGCAGGCCTCCCGTACGCGCGCTCGCGCATGGCGATCATCCTCGACGCAAGTCTCGCCGACGTGCCCGCTCGTTACCAGGATCCCGAGCGGGCCAACAAGCTGGTGAACGTCCTGTGCGACGCCGTGCAGCGCGACGGGCTCGTGGTCTGCCCGGCGAAGGCGTGGGAGATCCAGGACTACGCCCGCGACTCGGGATGCCGCATCGCCGTGTTCGCTACCGACGACCGCGTGACGCAGCGCGACACGCGACGCGTGCGTGCGGTTGGCCTCGTCCGTGACGGCCGCATCGAGATCGACGGCGCGGACGGAGTGAGCGACGCGGGTGTCCTCGATCCCAACCAGCCGGCGTCGTCGCAGGTGGCGGCCGCACTCGCCGCCGCCGCGCTCGCGGCGGAGTGCCGCTCCTGAACGCGCCGGCGGCACCGGCCTCGCCGGACGGCCTGCTCGTCCTGATTGGTGGCCGCTGCTCGGCCGACGGCGCGGCACTCGGTGCATTCGTCCACGCCGTTCGCGAGCGCGGCGGACCGATCGCCGGCATCACCGCGGCGTCCGCCGATCCGGTGCAGAGCGCGCGCATGTGGAAGGAGGACTTCGCCACGGCGGGGGTGACCGACGTCGTCTTTCCACGCGTCCGGCGCGCCGATAGTCGCAGCGACCGCGAGCTCGCCGCGACGATTCGGGATGCGGCGGGAGTCTTCCTCGGTGGGGGCGACCAGGTGAAGCTGGTGACGGAGCTCAGCGGAACCAGGGCGGAGGAGGCGATGAAGGAGCTGTTCGCCCGCGGAGGGGTCGTCTGCGGGACGAGTGCCGGGGCGGCGGCGCTCACCGCCCTCACGATGGCCGGTGGCGAGATCGACGACGAGGGTCAGCTCGTGGAGCAGTACATCGGCCCTGGTTTCGGCCTGCTCGGCTTCGAGGCGATCGTGGACACCCACTTTTCGGCGCGCCGGCGGCTGCAGCGGTTGTTCAGCGTGATCGCCGGCCGTCCGAACCTGCTGGGACTGGGCATCGACGAGGACACCGCGCTCGTCGTGCGCGGCAGCATCGGGACGGTGCTCGGGAAAGGCGGCGTCACCTTCGTGGACGGACGCGACAGCGTGCGCTACGACAACTCGGCCGAGCTGGACAAGGGGCGGCAGCTCACCTTCAGTCACCTGCGCGTGGGCGTCGTGGGGACGGACCACGAGCTGAACCTGGATCGGCGCGAGCTCGAGGTCCTGGTGCGCGGCGCGGGGAGCATCACCGCGCCCGCCGGTCAGCGATCGTCCACCAGCTCCTGATTCCGCTCGAAGTCGTACAACGTGACGCGGCGCAGGTGGTAGTACGTGATCCAGTAGTTGCGTAGCGCCTGCACGTTGGCGAGCACCGCGGCGTCCTTCTCCCCCTGGGCGAGGTAGAGCGCCTCATTGGTGATCTTGCCGATCGAGTAGCGGTTGCGCGCCACCTCGAACTGCCGCTGCGCCACGGTATCGGCCTTCGCGGCGAGGGTCACGTTGCGGCGCGCCTGCTCGAGCTGCAGCACGCTGAATCGCGCGTCCTCCTCGAGCTGGTCGCGCCGGATCCGGTTCGTCGCCTCGACGCGTCGCTCGTTCGCCTTCGCTTCCTCGATGTCGGCGTGCCCCGCGCCCCACTGGAGCATCGGCAGGTTCACGCCCACGCGCAGGGTCTGCTTCCCCAGGGGACTCTGGTAGGCCTGCGCGAACTGGGGCGCCGTCTGGTTGAAGCCGACGCTCCCCTCGACGGTCGCGTTGAAGTGGTTGTTCGATCTGGCGACGCTCATGCCGCGCCGGCTGCGCACGTCGTCCAGCTCGTTCTGGCGCATCGTGCTGGAGTTCCGCAGTGCCTCGCGGACGGCCAGCTCCGGCTCGGCGTTCACGACCGGGATCGAGTCCGGGGTGACGATGGTGAGCGGCGTGCCGGCGGGGAAGGCGGTGATGCGCCGCAGCGCAGCCTCGGCGCGATCGCGCGCCAGCTTCGCGTCGTCCTCCGAGGCACGGGCACGCAGGAGCGCGAGCTCGCTCTTGAGGAGGTCGTTCTCGCCGATCTTGCCGACCTCGTAGCGACCCTTGTTCAGCTGGTAGAGCGTGTCGTTCACCGCCACGTTGAACGACGCATTCTTCAGGGCCACCTCCTGCGCGTACAGGTTGAAGAACGCATCCGCCGTCTGTGCGGCCACGTCTTCCCGTGCCTCCAGGTAACCCCGCTCGGCGACGGTGGCGTTGAGTGACTGCTCCCGGCGGTCCCAGACCACCGCGCGGGGCTTGAACAGCTCCTGCTGCAGCGACAGCACCACCGGCGTGGTCTGGTAATACCGCCGCCGCTCGTCCCCGAACAGGTCCACGCGCTGCATCTCCGAGCCGACCGAGACGGTGCCGCCTGTGAGCGGAATGCGCTGGCTGAATCCGATCTGCATCGTCGACTGGTTCTGCGACTGCGAGATGAACTGCGTCGAGCCGTCGTCGAGCAGCACGGGGTTGATCCCGTGCACCAGGTTGGCCGCCTCGCCCTCGAGGAAGAGCTGCGGCAGCAGGCGCGCATTGAACGCATCGTCGCGGGAGCGCGCCGCATCACGCGTGCTGCGCGCGACCTGCGCCGCGGATCCCTGCTGCTGCGCCATGAGGATGGCCTCCTGCAGGGTGAGGGAGCGGGACGCCGACTGCGCCGCGGCGACGAACGGCAGGGCGAGTGCGGCGAGCGTGAGAGGAAGACGCATGACGGCTCCGGCTGGGGACGGCGGCGAGCCGCCGGGAGGGGCGGGAAGCGCTACTCGTAGCGCAGGCAGACGATGGGATCCTGTTTCGCCGCGCGCGAGGCGGGGACGAGCCCGAACACGAGCCCCACCGCCACCGACACGCCGAAGGCGACGATCACGGACGGCAGGGACACGATGGTATGGATCCCCGCCGCGCGCTCGATGATCGAGGCCAGCAGCACGCCGACGATGATGCCGGCGACGCCACCGGCGAGGCTGATCATCAC
>CAMLIU010000031.1 GCA_946479995.1 uncultured Gemmatimonadota bacterium
GAGTGGTACGAGAAGACGCCGAGCCCGTTGCCGATACCCGTCTGCTCGAGGCCGTCGGCGCGTCCCCACAGCAGCGCCTTGAACCGATGCCGGCGGCCGCCGGCGTTCCAGTCCGTCTCGTTGGCCGCTTCCGCCGTCCAGCGCGAGTCGCGCGAGCCCAGGGTGCCGGCACCGCCGAGCGAAACGCCGGTGACGTTCGCCGTGGGATCGGTGTCGGCCGACCGGATGAGCACAGTCGCGGCCGGGCGCTGGACGTAGGGCGCGTTCTCGTTGCGCGTGGCGCTCGCCGCGATGCGCGTCTCGTTGAGCACGCGGCGGCCCGCCCCCACGTAGAGATCCTGGAGGAACTGTCCGCCGTAGCTCCGGTGCCGGCGCTCCGCGGCCGTGGACGGCGCGGCGAGCGCGCCGAACCCGACGGCCCCGTCGCGCGTGACTTCCAGGTAGCTCGTCAGCGCGCGCACGGTGAGCGAATCCCGGCTGTCATCGAGCCGGCCGAGCCAGGTGATGGCGTCGTGGCCACGGTTGTCCGGTGCACCGGCTCCGCTCAGGGTGAGGCCGAGCGGATTGGCTATCGCGACCAGCCTGGCCACCGAATCAGGGGAGAGCCCCGCGCGGCCGAGCACGTCGGGGCCGGCGGTGAGGAGCGTGGCCGGGTTGCTCGCCGAGTGCGCGACGTCGAGCGCCACGTTGTACGTCATCACGTCGCGGATGGCCTCGCCGTCGGCCCCCACGCTGGCGCGAAAGCCGCCACTGCGCGCGCCGAGCGCGCGCGATGTGGGATCGGCGAACTGGAACGCCGGCGGATCGAGCGAGATGAACGCGCGGCGCCGCTGGAACTCGCGGCTTCCCGCCGAGAGGCGCACGTCGGTGTTGGAGCCGGAGAAGCCGCCGCGTGTGGCATCGAAGGTGGCGCCGGTGACGCGGGTCTCCGTCTGCGCGGCGCGCGGAATGGCCCCTGCGGACATCGCCATGCCGTTCAGCGTCGTGAGGTTCGAGCTCGCGCCGGCGCCGAGGATGGTCGGGCCATTCGGTCCGACGCTGACGTTGGACATCGTGCTCGCGATCGCGCCGAGGTCTCCGGCCAGGTTGGGCGGCAGCTGGCCGCTCACGCCGCCCTGCCACCGCTCCGAGGAGCCAGGGTCCTGGACCATGGGACCCACTGGGTTGGAGGCGCGCTCCGGCTTGGCGGCCGTCACCTTCACCGTGTCGAGTCGGACGAGGTCGCGCACGAGAGTGAAGTTGGCGACGAGCTCGTGCTCGTCGGCCTGGCGCTGCACGCGGCGTCGCGCCGTCCGGAATCCGGTGGCGCTGACGTAGACGAGGTAGTCGCCCGTCCCCTCCTCGAAGCGCACGCTGTAGTTGCCGGCGCTGTCCGTCTCGGCATCCAGGGTGAGGCGGTCGGGGCCGCGCGTCACCTTGATGGAGGCGTGAACGGCGTGGGCGGAGTCGTCGGTGACGCGGCCACGGACGACGTCGGGGGCGCCCTGCTGGGCACTGGCCGCGCGGCCGAAGGCGCAGGCGAGAGCGCAGACGACGAACATGCGTACGGTCATCGGTGTGACGGACTGGGACAGGTTCGCCATCAGCAGATGCTGGAGAATGGGCTTGCGGTAACGATTCGCCGATACGTCAGGAAGGGCAAGTTACCGCGCCATTTGACGTCGTGGGTTTCACGGTGGGCAACGCGACCGCGTGTCGGACGGCGCTCGATCGCTCGTCGTACCCCGGCGCGGTCACGCCGTGGCTGATGCCGGCTGCTGAGCCTCCGGCGCTCGCACACGCCCTCGCTCCAGCACCACCGTGTGGTCGGCGATCCGCATCGCCGTGGCCTGGTGGGCGATCACGATGACGGTCGTCCCCGCGTCCGCGACCCGGCGAATGAGCTCGAGCACCCGTTGTTCATTCGCCGAGTCGAGCGCCGACGTCGCCTCGTCGAGAATGAGCACCGCCGGCCGGCGGTAGAGCGCCCGGACGAGTGCCAGGCGCTGGCGTTCGCCGCCGGAGAGCCCCACGCCACGCTCGCCCAGCGGCGTCAGCCAGCCGAGGGGCATTCGCTCCACGACTTCGCGCAGTCCGACCTCGCCACAGAGCGCCACGATTCGGGCGACGTCCGGCGACGGGTCGTCCAATGCCACGTTGTCGATGATGCTCCCCGTGAACAGGTCGATCGTCTGCGGCACCACCCCGACCAGCGCGCGAAGGCTGCCCAGCGTCACATGGGCGATGTCCTGCGCGCCAATCAGGATGCGCCCGGCGTCCACGGGATAGATCCGCTCGACAAGGGCGGCGATGGTGCTCTTGCCCGAGCCGCTTTCCCCGACGATGGCCGTGACTCGGCCGGCAGGACAGGTGAGCGAGACGTCGACGAGCGCCGCCGATCGCGCCCCGTACCGGAAATGCACGCCCTCCAGCACCACGTCGCCGACGCGCTCCCTGGACAGCGGCACCGGTGTCTCCCGCGCCTCCGGCTCGAGATCCATGAGCTCGAACAGGCGTTCGCCCGCCGCGCGCGCCTCCTGCACGGCGCGGCCGAATCCGAGCAACGACAGCATGGGGTTCGTGAGAAATCCGAGCAGGGCGTAGCAGGACATGAGCTCGCCCGCCGACAGCCGTCCCTCCAGCGCGCGCGTCGCGCCGATCCAGAGCAGGGCGACGGTGGAGAGTCGGCTCACCAGCTGGCCGGCCCCGCCGATCCAGATGCCGGTCCGCGCGGCCTCGCCCAGCGTGCGGAAGAGCTGCACGAACCGCGTCTCGGTGAGCAGTGCGGCATGACGCTCGAGGCCGAATCGCTTGATGGTGCCCATGGCGCCGAGCGACTCGACGAGCTGTGCCTCGAGCGCCGCCGCGCGCACCATCACGGTGCGCTGCTGGGTGCGGCTGATGCGCGTGCCGATGGCGTAGAGGGCAGCGTACAACGGTAGCGCGGCAAGGGTGCAGGCAGCGAGCCGCCAGTCGTACGTGAACATCATCGCCGTCGCCGTGATGACGATCAGCACGTTCGCCGCCGCGTCGACCATTACGTCGCCCACGAACGCCCGCACCTTCACCGCGTCCGTCACCCGTGACGTGAGGTCGCCCACCCGCATGCCATCGAAGACGCGCTGCGGCAGCGCGAGCAGGTGGTTGACGTAACCGAGGATGAGCGCGGCGTCGATGTGCTGGCCAACGTGCATCATGAGCGCCGAGCGCGCGGCGCCGATCACCGTCTGCGCGACGATGATGCCGATCATCGCCACCGTCATCACGTGCAGCGGACCGGCGCGCCCGGTGGCGAGCACCGAATCCACGAGCTGCCGGACGTAGATGGACGTCGCCAGCCCGAGCAGGGTGTAGACGAGCGCGCCGACGAGCGCCTGGGCGAGCGCCTTGCCGTGCGGTGCGACGAGACGCCTGAGCCGCTGCGCCAGACTGGCCGCAGGTGGCAGCGGCTCGAAGCGGTCGGCGGGCGAGAGCAGGAGCAGCGCTCCCGTCCATCGGGGATCGAAGTCGGCGCGACGATCCACTCGCCGCTCCCCGTGCGCCGGGTCCATGATCCAGACCCGTCGCTCGTCCGCGCGCTCGACGACGACGTAGTGTTGCGCGCCGTCGACGAGCCGCAGGTGCGCGATCGCCGGCACCGGCGCACGCACGAGCGCCTCCGGCGTGGCGCGGACCCCCTTGGCCGAGTAGCCGAGTCGCTCCGCCGCCTGGCGGAGGCCGAGCAGGGATGTGCCCGCCCGGTCCGTGTTGGCATATTGACGCACGCGCGCCATCGACGCGGCTCGCCCGTGGAAGCGAGCGATGCTGGAAAGGCAGGCGACGCCGCAATCGCTTGCGTCGTGCTGCCGGATCGCCGGCACGCGCTTCACGGCACTCCTCCATCGGCGCCGGGTGACGCAGGATCGATCCACTCCCGGGTGCGACGCAGGAGAAGGCGCGACAGCTTCTGCCGGCCCGTCAGGAAGCGCGCCTGGCAGCGAAGCCCCTTCCGCAGCGCCACCACTCGGCCATCGGCCCGCTGGAGCATCGGCCGGGCCAGGTGTACGCGCACCCGGAACACCGGCTGGTCATTCACCACCGTGTAGTCGCTGGCGATGGACGACACTACTCCGTCCGCCGCGCCCCACTCCTGCACGTCATAGCCTTCCACCAGAAGGCGTGCCGCCATCCCCGTGCGCAGCCAGCCGACGTCGCGCGCGGCAACGAGGACGTCCGCAACGAGCGCCGCGTCCGGAGAGATGACGGCAATCACGTCGCCCTGCCGGACGCTGGCGCCAGGCGACACCGAAGCCAGCTCCTCGACCGTGCCCGTGATCGGCGCGACGACGGCCTGCGCGGCCTGCGTTTCGCGCTCGAGCGCGAGGTCCCGCTGCAACGTGGTGAAGCGCTCCTCGGCGGCAGCGAGGTCGCGAGCCCAGGCGGCCCGACGTCGCTCGAGTGCCAGGGCGCGCGTCTCGCGCGCCTGACGGAGCTCCAGCTCCGCGCTCGCCAGCTCTGCCGGCGCGGCAAAGCCGCGCTCCATCAGCTGTCGAAGCCTGTCGCGCCCCTGCGTGGCGCGCTCGACCCCGATCGTGAGTTGCCGCCATTCCACCGCCGCTTCCACCGCGCTGGCGCGCGATCGGTCCAGCACCATCTGGCGGCTCCCGGTCAGCAGCCCGCTCGTGTCCGTGGCGAGAAGCAGGCGCAGGTCACGCGCGATCGCCTCCTGGTCGAGACTCGCTCGCACGCTGGCATCGTGTGCCACCGCATTCACATGCCCACCGAGGACGAGGATGGTGTCCCCCTCGTGCACGTGCGCGTCGCGCTGCGTGGCGAACCGGGTCACGACGCCATCCGACATTGCGCGGAGCGACTGGCGCTCCAGGACCGGCCGCAGCGTGGCCGGTGCGCGCACGCTGAGGTCCACCGACGTGGTGAACATCGCGACGAATGCCGCGGCAACGAGCGCGAGGGTGCATGGGTACACCGCGCCACTACGCGTCGGGTGTCGAGCGAGGAGCGCTTCGAGGCAATCCTGCACCTCGATCCGGACGATGCCCATGTCCGCCCGATGCACGAGTCACCTGGACGCGCTCAGCGTCAACGTGCCGATTGTCCGCTGCTCCGAGGCGGGATCCAGCGGCATCGTGTCCCAGGGCGTGTTCGACAGCACTCGGCGAAGGCCGATGGCGGCCAGGGAAGCCACGACGATGGCCGCCGCCGTCAGCACGACCCGGATGCCGGCGGAGGCACCGAGCGTCTGCAGGGGAATCCAGAGGGGGCCCGTGAGGTTCATGGCGCTGTGTGACGCGACGGCAAGCCAGAGCCGGCCCGTGATGACGACGATGCAGGCGAGCACGACGCCGGCGACGAATTGCGCTGCCCACTGCCCCGAGTCCTCATGCACGGCGGCGAAGACCACGGCGCTCAAGAGTACGGCCATGCGCGCGCCGTACTGGCGCTGCAGCGCGGCGAGCAGGTAGCGCCGGAAGAGCGTCTCTTCGAGGAGGGGACCGACGATGCCGACCGCGATCAACAGCGCGGCGACGCTCCACAGGCTCCGTGAAGCGGCATCGACGACATCGTGGTGAGTCGCCGGGGCCCAGTAGCCCTGCGCGAGACCGATGCTTCCCGCGCAGAGCACGCTCATCGCCACCGTACTGGCGGAGGCGCTGACGCGACGGGGCGACTGCCGGATGCTCCTTGCCTGCCAGCGCCACCACAGGATGCCGATGACCGTGGCGACGGCACCTTCGTAGAGCAGGCCGAAGCCCGGAGGGAGCCAGACGAAACCGGTCTGCACGCTCATGGCGACGATGGTGCCGAGGATCGTGGCCACGATCGGACGGGCGAGCTTGAGGATGCCGTTCAGCATGAGGTCACCGCTCTGTGTGTAGCCGGTGACGGCGCACGCGCCGTCACCGGGGTCCTGCCTTATTGTGCGGCGGTCCAGCCGTCACGTACTCCGTCCGCCAAGTCGCCGACGTGATCGACGAAGTCCTTCACGGTCGCCGTGATCACCGCCGTGATGGCGACGAGGAGCAGCGGCCCGATGCCTCCGACGACATCGGCAAGCTCCGCGTCTTCGAGCGGAGTGAGGGCGAGGGTGTCCGTCATGAGTCACCTCCTGGTGACGTGCTGCAGTGAAGTGATGAGCTGAGTCCAACGCTGGCGCGAAGGGGCCGACGTCCTACTCGTAGAGGTGGTACACGAAGCCTGCCGACATCGGGTTCTGCGCCACGTCGTTCAGCTTCACGATCTCACCGGCCACGAATCCGATCGCGAAGCCCACCGCGTGCCAGAGGACACCGTCACCGCCCATCACCACTGCCATGTCCTGCTCCGTGAGCGCGTCGCCGAGCGCCGCGCCGTGTGCGTGCTGGTGCATGTTCGAGGTCTCCATCGAGGGTATACCAGCCGTCTCCAGTACGGGCGGATCCCGCGCGTCGAGCGGCTGGCGGAATCTCCGGGCCACGTTCCGATTCGCGCCTGTCACGCCGGTCAGCGCATCCTGCATCCGCTACGACCGTTCCCTCTCCCGAACGGCGATATCATGGCGAGCCGGCGTCATGGGGGCGTCATCGAACGGTTGCGCGTTGGCACGGGATCTTGCGCGCCGGCGTGCGACCTCTCTGGTCGCACGGCCCTGATCCGACTCACGCGAGAAGCGGGATGTTCGAGAGGCGTGCCTCTCGAACATCCCGCTTCTTGTGTTGCCTCGCAGCGCCGGCGCACCGCGCCGCCAGCGCTAATGAGTCACGACTTCAGCAGTTCACACCGTCAGAAGGTGTACTTCAGCTGCAACTGCATCGCGTAGTTCGAGGCCACGTTGTTCGTGCTGAACTGCTGGAAGCTCGGGTTGAAGGTATACACACCCTCCTTCCCGTTGAACGAGCGGCGCGAGAGGATGCCCGGGCTGTTGGAGCTGCCGAGATCCTGTGCGCCCCAGTTCCGGTTGAGCAGGTTGAGGAAGTTGAAGATGTCGAGCTGGAGAATGAAGTTCTGGCCGTTGATCGTCGGGAGCGACTGCCGGAAGTCGACATCGAGCCGCTTGGTCCAGGGCGTGCGGCAGGTGTTGCGGTCCATGATCGTGCCGCGCTGCGAGCTGAGGCAGTCCTGCGACTGGATGAACTTCTCGAAGGCATCCGCCTGCTGCGCCGGCGTCAGCGAGCCGTTCGTCGCGAACTGGATCTGGGTCGCATCGTGCGCATCAGTCGGCACGTAGATCAGGTCGTTGTTCGTCGACCCGTCGCCGTTCATGTCGCCGCTGTACACGAAGTCGAACGGCACTCCCGACTCGCCGGTGAAGATGAACGACACGTCGGTCTTCGACGGGAAGGAGTAGGTGCCGTTGAAGATGATCCGGTGCGGCGAGTCGAACTTCGACACGCTCAGGTCCGTGCCGTGGATGTCACCCTTCACCGAGCGGCCGAACTGCCAGTTGGAGTAGGCCACCGAGGACGTCATCGACGCAACGTCGTAGGAGTGTCCGTACGTATAGGCGAGCTGGCCTTCGAATCGATTCGAGAACCGCTTCTGCAGCTGGCCGGTCACGCTGTACGAATAGTCCTTGTTCTGGTTCGTCAGGTTGATGACGTCGGAGAAGCCGCCCTTCTTGTACGACGGTCTGATGTTGTTCCCCGTGATGGTGCCGTACATGAACCGGCCATGGCTGTCCGTGGTGAGCGGCGCGTCCGGCAGGTTGATGTTGTCGTAGAAGAAGTTCTGGAGCGACTTCGTGTAGATCCCTTCCACCGTCGCGACGACGTTCCAGGGCAGTCGCCGGTCGTAGCCGAGCGACGTCCGGAAGGTCTGGGGGAACTTGAGATTCGGGTCCAGCGTGTTCACCGTGATCGCCGGGCTCGCGTTGGTGTTGCGGCAGTTGGTGGGCACCGCCCCCGTCGCACCCGGGAAGGCCGGCGACGTGTTCGCCGACGAGCAGGTGATGTTCGCGTAGCCGTTCACCCCGGAGTTCCCGAAGGCGTTGCTGAGCCACACGTACGCCGGCCGGCCGACGAAGACGCCTGCACCACCGCGGAGCTGGTTGACCTGGTCACCCGTCACGTCCCAGTTGAAGCCGACACGCGGCGACCACTGCATCACGTTGCTCGGGACGTCCGAGGTGTTGATCCCGAGCGAATCCAGGATGAGCTGGTTCAGCCCCGGCTTGGACGTGAGACCAGGCATGTCGAGGCGCAGGCCGTACTGCACGTTCAGCCGGTTCGTCGCCTGCCACTCGTCCTCGGCATAGAAGCCGAGGGTGCGGGCGTTGAAGCGCGCGGCACCGTCGCTCTGGTCGAGCTTGAGACCGATCTGGACCCGGTCTGGCAGCCCGAGGGCGAGCGAGTCGAGCGAGCCGAAGGTGTAGTTGCCGTAGGAGTTCTGGGCGAACAGGTTGCGCACCTTGAAGAACTCGTTCTTCGTGCCGAGCGTGATGCGGTGCGACCCCATCGGGATCGTGAAGTTGTCGGTGAGCTCCAGGATGTCCTGGTCCAGCTCATTGCCCTGCGACGAGTTCTCCGTGCCCGCCACGAGTGACGTGGTGCCGCCCGCGGGATTCGGGACGTTGCGCACCGTCACCATCGGCGCATGCAGTGGCGTGCGACGCTTGTCGCGGATGGTGGTGTAGCCCGCGAGGAACTCGTTCGACGACCCGCCGGCGAGGTTCGTGAAGAGCTGCGCCGTGCCGCTGTTCGTCGCCGACCGGAAGTTGTAGGCGTTTGACGTCGCCTTGAAGGTGTCCGAGAAGCGGCTGAAGACGTCGACCTGGGCCGCGGCGAAATTGTAGCGCGTGACCAGTCTGCTGTTCCCTGGCAGGTTCAGGAAGTCCAGTCGCGCGAAGAGGTTCGACAGCGGATTCTCGTTCTGGACCAGGTCGCCGCTGCCGATGTCCGGATACCCATACTGGCTGGTCAGGATGTCGGAGAACTTCTGGTAGTCCGCCTGTGACACCGGCACCTTCGGCGTCACGTCGGAGGGCTGGCCGAAATACGGGCCCGAGGCGGGCGAGCTCTGGGTCTGCCACTCCGGCGCGATCGAGAACTGGATCTTGTCCTTCATGATCGGACCGCCGACCCAGAAACCGTATTGCGACTGCTTGAACGGCGCGTCGCGCAGGTAGGCGACGTCGCGCTCGAGCTTCTCGTTCCGCGTGACGCCGAACACCTCGCCATGGAACTCGTTGCTGCCACTCTTGGTGACAGCGTTGAGCAGCGCGCCGGTGAAGTTGCCCTGCCGGACGTCGTACGGCGACAGCAGGACCTGGTACTCCTTCACCGCGGCGAGAGGAACCTGCTTCGCGTTGGCCTGCCCACCCGGTTGTCCCGTGGATCCGAGTCCGAACAGATCGTTCGCCACCGACCCGTCGATCTGGATCGCGTTGAAGCGGTTGTTCTGGCCGCCGCCCGAGTTGCCGGGGCCCTTGGTCGAGATCTGTGGCGTCAGCGTGATGAAGTCCGTGAAATTCCGGTTCAGCGTTGGGAGGCGCGACACCGAGGAATCGCTGATCGTCGTCGCCGCACCCTTGTGCGAGGTCGAGATGATCGCGGCATCGGTGGTGGCGCTCACGGTGACCCCAGCGAGCTGAGTCACCTGCTGCGTCAACTGGAAGTCAACGCGTGCATTGCCGCCCAGTGAAACGCGGATGTCATTCCTGCTCTGCGGCGCAAACCCGATGCGCCGAACGGTGACGGTGTACGGACCACCGACTTCGAGACCCTGCACGAAGTACCGACCGTCGGCATGGGTGAGCGTCCCAGCCGTTGCCCCCGTGCTGGTGTTGCGCACCTGAACCTGCACGGCGTCTACGCCTTGACCCTGGTCGTTCGTCACGGTGCCGCTGATTGCACCAGTCGTGACTCCCTGCGCACGAAGCGCTCCGGGGAGGACGATGGCAAGGGCGGTCGCGACGCCCAGGACCCAACGGGTAATCCTCATAAGTTGTGCTTCCCTGATTTGAGTTGGCACGGGGAGAGTGCCGTTCGAAACCCCACCGCCAAGAGGCGATTCGAGTGCGGCAGGGGGAGGCGAGGAAAAACTAAGTGCGAGCGCGCAGTTTCCACCCGCAGGGGAGGTAACGGATCGGTCACTCCATCCGCGGTCCATCA
>CAMLIU010000032.1 GCA_946479995.1 uncultured Gemmatimonadota bacterium
ACACCAAGGGGATCGAGTTCCTGTTCCGGAAGAACAAGATCACCTGGGCGAAGGGGCGCGGGACGCTGAAGGCGGGGAACGTGGTGGAGGTCGCGGGGGGCCCCCCCGACAACAACGTTACCACCTACCAGGCGAAGCACGTCATCATTGCCACGGGCTCCGTACCGATCGAGCTCCCATTCCTCAAGTTCGACGAGGAGCGCATCCTCTCCAATGTCGGCGCGCTCACCATCCCGAAGGTGCCGCAGCACCTCATCGTCGTCGGCGGCGGCATCATCGGCCTCGAGCTCGGCAGCGTCTGGCGCCGGCTCGGCGCGAAGGTCACGGTCGTCGAGCTGTTGCCGAACATCCTTCCCGGCTTCGACGACGAGATCGTGAAGGAAGCGGAGAAGGCCTTCCGCAAGCAGGGGCTCGACATCCGCACCGGCACGAAGGTCGTCAACGGCGGTCGCACGGAGACCGGTGCCTTCATCGAGGTCGAGAAGGACGGCCAGAAGGAGCGCCTCGAGGGCGACCACGTGCTCGTCTCCGTCGGCCGGCGTCCCGCGACCGCCGGCATCGACGCCAAGGCCCTCGGACTGAATCTCGGCCGCCGCGGCGAGATCCTCGTCGACACCCAGCAGCGCACCAACCTGCCCAACGTGTACGCCATCGGCGATTGCACGCCCGGGCCCATGCTCGCCCACAAGGCCGAGGAGGAAGGTGTCGTCGCGGCCGAGGTGATCGCGGGGAAGCCGGCACACACGCATCACCACACCGTTCCCGGCGTGGTGTACACGTGGCCGGAGATCGCCGTCGTCGGCATGACGGAGAAGCTCGTGAAGGAGAGCGGCCGCGAGTACAAGGTCGGCAAGTTCCCCTTCTCGGCGAACGGGCGTGCGCGCACGGCGGGCGAGACGACGGGCTTCATCAAGTTCGTCTCCGACGCGCACACCGACGAGATCCTCGGCTGCCACATGATCGGGCCCACCGTGTCGGAGCTGATCCCCGAGGTGGTGCTGGCGATGGAGTACCGTGGATCGTCGGAGGACATCGGCATCACCGTGCACGCGCATCCCACGCTGAGCGAGGCGACGAAGGAAGCGGCGCTGGCGGTGCTCGGACGCGCGATCCATATCTGACGAACGACGGTTCGACGGTTTGTCGGCCCTTCGGTTCACGGTGGGTGCATTCGCATGGATGAGATCGAGCTGCGGCCACTGATGCCGGAGGATGCCGAGGGGGCACGTGCGGTGGTCGCCGCGCGGCTCGGCGGAACGCGCTACGAACCGCGCGCGCTCGAACAGCTGGACGTGGCGCTCACCTTCGAGGATCCGGAGTACATGGCGTTCCTCGCCGCCGAGCCGTCGTCAGGCCAGCTCGTCGGTCTCGCGCTGTTCGGCGCGGTGGCCGGCGCACAGCACGTGACGAAGCTGCACGCGCTGCTGGGTGACGACGAAGGCACCTGCGCCGCGCTCGCCGACGCCGTGCGCACGGTGGCTTCGGAGTCCGGCGAGCGGATGGTGATAGCCGAGCTGCCGGACGACGCAGCCTTCCGCGATGCGATCGCGGCGCTTCGCGTTGGCGACTTCCACGACGAGGGTCGCGTGGACGACTTCGTGGCCGACGGGATCGGGCTGCGCTTCCTGGTCTGGCGGGTTCGTTGAGGCTTCCGCCGCGGCGACCGCGCGCTACTTCGCCGCCTTGCGCCCCATCTCGTCCAGCGTGCGGAATTCCTCGTCGGTGAGCTCGAGTCCCGCCGCGGCAACGTTCTCCTCGAGGTGCTTCACCTTGCTCGTCCCGGGAATGGGCAGCATCACCGGGCTCCGCTTCAGCACCCAGGCCAGCACCACCTGAGCCGGTGTCGCGTCGAGGCGCTGCGCGATCTTCGTCACCGCGCCGCCTTCCTCGGTGAGGCCGCCCGCTTCCAGCGGATACCACGGAATGAAGGCGATTCGCTCGCGCTCGCAGAAATCCAGGACGTCCTCGTACTTCCGCCGCACGAGGTTGTAGTGGTTCTGCACGCTGACCACCGTGAAGAACTTCCGCGCCGCCTCGATCTCTTCCACGCCCACTTCGCTCAACCCGACCTCGGCGATCAGTCCCTCGCGCTGCATGTCGGCGATCACGCCGAATTGCTCATCACGCGGCACCTTGCTGTCGATACGGTGCAGCTGCCAGAGGTCGATCCGGTCCACGCCGAGCCGGCGCATGCTCATCAGGACGCATTGCCGGAGGTATTCGGGACGTCCGACCGGACGCCAGATGTCGGGACCCTGGCGCGTGAGGCCGCCCTTGGTGGCGATCACCATGTCGCGATACGGATGCAGCGCCTCGCGGATGAGCTCCTCGCTCACGAACGGTCCGTACGAATCGGCCGTGTCGATGAAGTCCACGCCGAGGTCGGGGAGGCGGCGCAGCACGCGCAGGCATTCAGCCCGGTCGGCTGGCTCGCCCCAGATTCCCTTGCCCGTGATGCGCATGGCCCCGTAGCCCAGGCGGTTGACGGTGAACTTCCCGCCGAGGGTAATGGTGCCACTCGAGCTCGCCGTGATGGTCGTCATCTGCTTCGTCCGTCGTGTCGGTGAATGCACTGCGCCAGCGCCGATGACTGCATCGTCGCTGCAGCGTCTTCACTGGCAAGAAGCGTCCCGATGGGCAGCCGGATACGCGCGCTCACGGCAAGGGGGCGCGGGGCACGGCGAGGGTGAAGGTCGAGCCTTCGTCGAGCCGGCTCTCCACGGTGAGGTCGCCCCCCATCGCCCGCGCGAGGTCGCGGCTGATGGCGAGGCCGAGCCCGGTGCCCACGTTCGCGGCGGACTGGCCGCGGTCGAGCTGCACGAACGGCTCGAAGATCTGCTCGCGCTTGTCCTCGGGGATGCCGACGCCGCTGTCGCGCACGCGCACCAGCATCGCGGTTGGCGAGGCGTCGCAGTTCACGGTGATCCGTCCACCAGGCGGGGTGAACTTGACGGCGTTGGAGAGCAGGTTGAGCAGGATCTGCTGCAGGCGCTCCGGATCCGCCCAGGCGGTGAAACTGGCATCACAGCAGGAGTACTCGTAATGCAGCTCCTTCTCCTGCACCTGGGGGGCAATGAGCGCCTCGAGCTGGCCCAGCGCCTCATTCATGGAGACCGCGCGTGGGTCGAACCGCACGCGCCCCGCCTCGGCCTTGGCGAAGTTGAGGATGTCGTTGATGAGTCCGAGCAGGTGCCGCTGGTTCCGCTTGATGCGTTCGAGGTCGGCGCGCTGGGCATCGTTCACCGGCCCACGGATACCGTCGGAGAGCAGGTCCGCGTAGCCGCCGATGGCGTTGAGCGGCGTGCGCAGCTCGTGGGACATGTTGGCGAGGAACTCCGACTTCGCGCGGTTGGCCACCTCGGCCTCGGCGCGGGCACGACGCTCCGCCTCGTAGAGGTGCGCGTTGTCCATCGCCACCGCAGCCCAGCCGGCGATATTCCGAACGACGCGCTCCGCCCGCTCCCCGAACACACCGGCATCCTCGTGGCCGAAGAACAGGCCGCCGATCACGCCGCCACGCCGGGACATCACGGGCACGGCCAGGTAGCTGCGCACCGGCAGGTGCTTCGGCGGCATGCCGTGGTACGGCGACATCTGCCCGTATCGCGGATCCTTCGTGATGTCGTCGCTGCGGACGATCCCTTCACCGTAGAAGGTCGGCGCGAAGACCGGCGTGGGCCGCGGATGCCCGAACTGCTCGAACGCCTCCCGCGGCGCTCCGGACAGCGTGAACAGGGTGTACTTCTCCCCCTGCGCGTCGAGGACGTTGTAGAAGAAGGCGCCGAACTGCGCGCCACTCAGGTTCGTGGCGGCATCGGTCACCGTCTGCACGATGCGCTCGACGTCGAGCTCAGAAGCAAGCGTGTTACCGATGCTGTTGAGCGTCGCGATCTCGTTGCGCGCCGCCTCGTTGTCGGCGTTCACCTCCTCGAGGTGCTCGTTCGTCTGCTCGAGCTCTGCGGCCAGCGCCTGAGCCTCGTCCACCTGCTGCTCCAGCTCCGCCGCCTGCTCCTGCAGCTGCGCGTGCGCTTCGGCGAGCTCCACGAGCGTGAGCTCCAGCCGCTGGCGCGACGCCGCCGCGGCGCGCTCGGCCTCGGCGAGGCGCACCGCCGACCGTACCGCCTGCTCCAGCCGGTCGGGGGTCAGCTGGCCCTTGGTGAGGAAGTCGCTCGCCCCCTCCTTCATGAGCGTCGTCGCGATGATCGGGTCCTCGTGGCCGGTCAGGACCACGACCGGCGTGTCGTCGCCGCGCCCGCGCACCGCGCGCAGCACGTCGAGCCCCGTCTCGCCGGCGAGCTCGAAGTCGAGCAGCACGCAATCCAGGTGGCCATCGTCCTCGGCGCGCGCAAGCGCCTCGAGCGCCCGCGCGGCGCTGTCGGCTTCTCGCACCTCGGCCACCGTGAGCCCGGAGCGGCTGATCGCCCGCTTCACCGCCTGGCGGTCCACGACGTCGTCGTCCACCACGAGCAGTCGCAGCGGCGCCACGCGGCCCGCGTCCTCCCGTATCGTCGGCGCGCTCATCGTTACCGGCACCGCTCGGTCATGGCAGCTCCACCAGCGCCCAGTACTTGTTGAGCGCCGTCATCACTTCGCAGAAGTTGGAAAAGGTCACCGGCTTCAGCAGGTAACCGGCGACGTTCAGGTTGTATGCCTCGATGCGATCGCGCTCGTCGTTCGATGTCGTGAGGACGACGACGGGGGTCAGCTTCAGCTCCGGGTCCTGGCGCAGCTCGCGCAGGAACTCGATGCCGTTCATCCTCGGCATGTTGAGGTCGAGGAGCACGATGCGCCGCTCGCGCGGAATCCGGTTGCCGCGCAGCTGCTCCAGTGCATCGACCCCGTTGGACGCGACGAACAGCGGATTGGCGATGTTGTTCTTCTGGAAGGCGCGCCGGACGTTCAGCACGTCCACCTCGTCGTCCTCCACGAGGAGGATGTTGAGCAGGCGGTCGGCGGGAGTGGTCACGGGTGCCTCGATGGTTGAATGGGCCAGCTGAAGTGGAAGGTGGTGCCCTGCCCGACCTCGGACTCGAGCCACGTGCGTCCCCCGCGCGACTCGACGATCTTGCGCACCACCGACAGCCCGATGCCGGTGCCTTCCACCTGGTCGCGCGGCGCCAGCGTCTGGAAGATCTGCCAGATCCGCTCGCGGTAGCGGGGCTCGATCCCGGGACCGTTGTCGGTCACCGAGAAGCGATACTCGCCGTCCGTCGCCTGCACACTGACGTCTACGCGCGCCCCCTCGCGACGGTTGTACTTGATCGCGTTGCCGATGAGGTTCATGAACACCTGCTGCAGGGGCACCCGCTCCGTGCGGAGCACCGGCATCCCCGGTCCCACCACGATGCTCGTCTCGGGCGGTGGATCGAGCAGCTCGATGCATTCGGCCAGCAGCTCGCCGACATCCACGTCGGTCGGCTCCTCGTGCACGCGACCGGCGCGCGAGTACGTGAGGATCCCGTCGATCAGCGCTTCCATGCGGTGTACGCGGCCCTTCAGGAGCTGCATGTGCTCGCGGCTCTCTCCCGTGACCTTGTCGCCGAGGTCCTCCTCGATCCACTCGGTGAGGTTGGCGATGCCGCGCAGCGGCGCCTTGAGGTCGTGCGAAGCCACGTAGGCGAACTGGTCGAGGTCCTGGTTGGAGCGCGCCAGCTCGGCGGTCAGCCGTGCCAGCTCCTCCGCCTTGTGCTCGGCCTCCTTCCGCGACTCCACCTGGAGCGTGACGTCCACGGCGAACACCATGATACCGGTCGGCCGGTTGTCGGGCGCGAGCAGTGCCTGGTACACGAAGTCGAGATACAGGGGTTCGGCGACGCCGTCGCCATCCCGGTCCACGTGCACGAGCATCGCGTTGGCGGAGAAGGTCTCGCCGGTCTCGTACACGCGGTCCAGGATCTCGAACAGTCCCTGGCCGGCGATCTCCGGCAGCGCGTCGCGCACCGGCATTCCCACCACGGAGCGTCCGCCGATCAGTTGACGGTAAAGCGGGTTGGAGACGGTGAACACGTGCGTCGGCCCCTCGAGCACCGCGATCGCTGCCGGCGTCTGCATGAACAGCTCGGCCAGGCGCTGCCGCTCACGCTTCGCCTCGGCCAGCGCCCGGTCCACGGAGGCGAGCGCCTGCTCGAGCCGGCTCGCCTGTTCGAGCGACGTCTGCTCGTACACCTCGAGCAGCTGCTCGAGTGCCGCGACCTGCGAACGGAGACGAGCCTGCTCACCGGTCACGGCAGCGCCTCCCGGCATTGCGCTCGCCACCCGCACGCCGTGCTCGTCGCTCACGCGAAGACCTTCCCGTCCACGAAGGGCAGCAGGGCAACCTTCACGTTCAGCGACAGCGTCTTGAACAGCTCGGCGATCTCTCGCGGTATCCGGACGCGCGAGAAGAGGATCATCGCGAACAGCTCCCCGGACGGCAGCACGCCACCGAAGCCGAGCACGGAGCGGATGTCGTGCGGGATCACGAACTCGTCCTGCGCCGGGATGTAGGGACTCGCCACGGCATCCGGCACGTAGAACACGTTGAACGAGTGCTGTTCCATCTCCACCATCAGGCGCGGATCCGAAGCGAGCAGGGTGCTCACCTCCACGCCAAGCTGGCGGATGAGCTGGGCGATCATCGGCGAGCGCGCGACGCCCGCTTCGCTCGCCAGGGGAAGCGCCTTGTGGCCCATCGAGCGATGGCGCGAGTTCCACGACTCCTCGACACCTGCACTCGCCAGCAGCGTGAGGCACTTCATGCCCGGATCGGCCGGCCGCTGCCCGAGCACGCCGACGGCGAACTCCTGCTGCTCCGCCTGCAGCTCGCGGAACGGCATCGTCACGAACAGGCGCACGAGGGCGCAGGCCGGCTCCCTGTTTCCGGAGGCGGTGAGCCGCTCGAACAGGTAGCGCACCGTCCGCTGGCCCACTTCCTCCATGCTCTCTGCGCCCGTTCCGATCCGCCGCAGCTCCATGCCGCACCGCGTCATCTCGGCGAGCGAGAACGCGCGAAGGTCGTACGACGGCGGCTGGGAGGCGCTGGCGGTCATGGGGTCATGGGGTAATGAGCGACGACCACGATCACGGAGCAGCGATCGCGTACACGAGCCGGACTGGCGGAGCGATGGAATGCTTGCCCGTTCAGTCCTTGGACGGTGATCGGGCAAGTTCCGCGCTCATCAAGCGGACGCGACGGGCTGCGTCACGGGTACGGCTGATCCCACCGGCACGCCGCGCCAGGGAACTCGCTCAGGGAGCGGACGCGAGCGCTTCCCTGGCGTGCCGCACGTCACCATCCACGACAACCACGGCCACCCAGGGCGCCGCGTTGGAGACCACGCGGCCCGTCCACTCGAGCACCGTGTCCTCGCCGGCTTGCAGTGATACCCGACGCGACGGCTCCAGGGTCCGCAGGTTGTCAGTGCGCAGGGAGAAGGTGTGGCGTCCCGTCCCGCGTGCGATGACACGGATTCGCACTTCGCCTCGTGCCGTCCGTCGCGTCGTTACGGAGAAGCGTGGCGCGCTGGCCGCGCGGTGATCGGACGGCGCCACGAGGTCCGCCATCAGCCACAGCCACCGCGCGGAGGGATGCACCCACACTTCCTTGAACACGAAGGTGTTCTGCGACGGCCAGTACGGCAGGTCGGTGTCGCCGCGGCTCTGCATGCCGACGGGCAGCGAGCCGACGATGTCGCCCGTGGACACGCTGTACTGCTGCGCCCAGTCGTATCCCTCGCCGTACATCGTGCTCTGCGCGAACGGATTGCGGCCCACCACCCACTCGGCCTGCTTCCAGGCGAGATCGAGACCGGCGGAGTCATGGCGCAGGCGTGCGGCGGCGGAGAGCGCCTTGGCCTGGGAGAGGAGGACGCCGTAGTTGCCGCGGCGCGCGAACCATACCGGGAAGGCGCGCAGGTACCATCCATTACCCATCGGAAGGCCGCTCAGCACCTGGGCGCGGAACGCCTCGCGCGATGCCTGGTAGCGGTCGCCCTTCTCGGGCACGGTGAGATACTCGTCGTCACGGTACACGTACGCCGGCAGTACCTCCCACGGCGCCGTCGTTCGCGCGCTCGCCTTCTTGAACTCCGCGTAGCGCGACACCGTCGCGTACCAGCTCATCCAGTCCGGATGCGCCGGCAGCGTTTCCACCAGGCGGGCCAGCGCGACGACGGGCGCCTGGTCGTTGGCGCGGTGGAACTGGTGGAAGATGGTGTCGCGCGCCGGGCTGGTGTAGAAGAAGCCGGCGAGCGGGAAGGTGGTGCCGACGTACGTGCGCTGCTGCGAGGCGACGATGACCTTCGCCAGCTCGACCGCCTTGTCGGCGTAGCGCTGCTCGTGCGTCGCGTCGTACAGCTCGAGCGATGCGGTGATGCCGATGCCGGCCAGCTCGATCGGCGTGGCCGCGTACGCGGGCGTGGCTCGCGTGTCCGGTCCCTCGTGCCCGGCGATGGCGTAGCGCCAGTCGTCCTTCGCTGTCTCCAGCGCGCGTGCGGCGAGCGCCGGATCGCTCTCCTTCAGCACGCGGTACGCGATGGCCTCCGCCGCGGCAGCGATGTAGTTGACGTTCGGGTTGTTCTGCGCCTCGCGGCGGCGATCGTCCGCCGTGCCGACGATGTTGTCGGTCCAGATGTTGTTGCTCGCGAAGCCGATGCGGTAGCCGCCGGGGAATCGCACCTTCAGCACCCAGTCGAGCCCCCACCGCGCCTCATCCAGCAGGAGGCGCAGCAGCTCCGGGTCGTCGCCGCGCCGCTGGAGCTGCTCGGCGAGGGCGAACATCGCGTAAGTGGCCTCGCCCGTGTTCACGAGCCCCTGCGAGAAGTCCCCCGCATCGTGCCAGCCGCCGTTCATGACGATCGCCTTGCCGTCGTGCGTGGCGAGCCAGTCCTGGTGCTCCACGTCGTGATAGCCGGGCACGGCGAACCCGCACCGCTCGGCGTAGAAGAAGTTGATCGTCTTCAGCACCGTGCTGCGCCAGGCGTCGTCGCCGATGGCGAACGGCTGGGTGCGACGGTCGCCTGCCTGGATCACGTACCGACCCGGCTGGCGGATGGCCGAGAAGTCCATCTCCTGGAAGCTGCCCAGCCGCGTGGAGCGGGTGACGACTGGAGCAACGAGTGCATTGTGCTCTCTCCCGGCAGCGTCGATGCGCAGCAGGCTGAATTCACGGGCGGCGAGGTCGCTGGCCAGCGCCGACTTGGCCGCGCCGGAGGGATAGCCGCTCGTGCTGAAGGCGATGCGCCCCGGCCCGACCGCCCAGCCCTCGAAGTTGTCCGGCTCGACGCGCTGCAGCTCGAGGTCGGCAATCTCGAACATCACCGTGTCGCCCGGCGCAGCGAACATCCTGTTCACCCAGTAGCCGATGTCGAGCGACGTCACGCGATCGCGCGCCAGCGGCGTGATCTCCCACACCACCTGCTGCCATTCCCCGTCGCGCAGGGTGACGTAGTGAATCCCTTCGCGATGATAGACGTCGGGGACCTTGACCGCGCCGTCGTTGTGGAGCGCGATCTCCAGCGGCAGCATCGGGAAGCCGCGCAGCGTGGGACGAATGCGCAGCGACAGCCGGTTGTAGCCGCTCCAGTCTTCCCCCGCGAACGCGCGGCGCAGGTTGACCGCCGGGAGGTGGTTGCGCGTTGGCGCATCGCCGCGCGGGTACATGGTGACGTTCACGCGCAGCACGGGCATCGCCCGCGGGGCACGCACGGTATCGAACGACACCGTCCCCGTGCCGCTGAACTTCCAGCTCTCCGGCCGGCTCATGTCGTCCAGCGTGCGACGTGCCAGCACCGGCTTGGCAAGCCATCGCGCTTCCGCCGAGTGCTGGAGGTCGATCGGCAACGGAAGGGTGACGCGCTGCGCCTGCACGGGAAGGGCGAGCAGCAGCGTGAGGAGAGCGAGGTGGGGGACTCGTGTGCTCACGGCAGGAAGGCAGGAGGGAAAATTGGAATGGGGCGTGGGCGGAAACTTTCGCCCAACGCCCAATACAAACGAGCAGGTCACAGGATTAATACACCAGGGAAACCAACGAC
>CAMLIU010000033.1 GCA_946479995.1 uncultured Gemmatimonadota bacterium
GCTGCTTGCACACGACACCTGTCGCTAGCAGCGACGACGCTTCGCTCGCCGCGTGGGTGCCGCGGCGAGCGGGTCCTCGGGCCATTCGTGCTTCGGGTAGCGCCCGCGCAGCTCCTTCCGCACCTCGAAGTACGACGAGCGCCAGAACCCCGCGAGATCCCGCGTGACCTGCACGGGCCGACCGGCGGGAGACAGCAGGTGCAGCGTGAGGGGGACGCGCCCATCAGCCACGCGTGGCGTCTCCGTCTGGCCGAACAGCTCCTGCAGCCTCACCGCGAGCACCGGAGCCGCCGGATCCGAATAGTCCACGGGAAGGCTCGACCCCGTGGGCACCACGATGTGCGTGGGCGCGAGCCGGTCGAGCACGCGCCGCTGCTCGAACGAAAGCCGCGAGTGCAACACACTCGACAGGTCCAGCTGGTCGACATCCGTACGGCGACGGCACCCCACGAGATGCGGAAGCAGCCACGCCTCCATCGACGTACGCAGCCCCGCCTCCGACCAGTCGGGCCACGATGCGTCGAGCGAGCGCAGGAACATCATGCGCTCGCGAAGTCGCAACGCCGCGGCGCTCCACACGAGGCGTACTCCATCCTCGCGTTGAATCGCGGCGAGCAGCTCACGGGCGATGGACTCTTCATCCACGTCCCGCGCAGGGGCGTCCCGCAGCACGAGGGCGCCAAGACGCTCGCGTCGGCGAACCGCCACGACACCAGCGCCGGCTTGCCACTCGACGACATCCTCGCTTGCCACTTGTGAAGCGAATGTGCTCTCGATCTCGTCGAGTGTCAGCGGCGCAGCGAGGAAGATGCGCGCTTCCGGGCGCCGCCCGTCCGTCTCGGCAACGACGAGAAACGATGCATCGGCGAGCGAACCGACATCCTCGAGGCGAGCGCCGACACCGGAACGAAGGAGGTACCGATGAGCGACCGAGTCGCGCCGCAGCGCAACACGATCGGGATACGCGAGGCAGAGCAGGGGACCGGCCGCCTCCTCGTCCACCGCCGAGTCGGCGATCCCCAGTGCGGAGCGCCAGGCGGCGCTCCGATCGCGCAGTTGGCGCAGGCGATCGCGATCCACACGCGGGTCACGATCCGGTGCCGAGCCGCTCATCACGTGAAGTCGCGAACGAAGGTCGACGTCGCGCACGCCGGAATCGCGCCGGAACAGGTCGCGCTCCTCAAGCAGCGCGGCGAGCACACACGCCGTCGCGCCACACCCACGCGCCACGCCACCGATGAGGAGGTTGGCGAGCCGGGGGTGCGTGCCGAGCGCTGCCATGCGTCGTCCACGCGGCGTGATGCGGCCCGAAGAGTCGAGCGCCTCCAGCTCAACCAGAAGTTCGCGCGCCTGCGCGAGCGACGCAGCAGGCGGCGGGTCGAGCCAGCGCAGCTCGGCCGGATCCACGATGCCGGCCGCCGCGAGGTCGAGCGCCAACGGGGCCAGATCCGCCATGAGGATCTCCGGAGTGCTGCGCTCGAGGAGCGACGCGTTCTCCTGCCCGGACCACAGGCGGTAACAGACACCTGGCGCCGTACGGCCGGCGCGGCCGCAGCGCTGATCTGCCGAGGCGCGCGACACGCGCACCGTCTCCAGCCGCGCCATGCCGCTGCGGGGAGAGAAGCGCGATACGCGAGCGAGCCCGCAGTCCACCACGACGCTCACACCCTCGATGGTGAGACTGGTCTCGGCGATGGAGGTCGCGAGAACAATCTTGCGCATGCCCGCGCGCGCCGGCATCACGGCCGCGTCCTGGTCGCGCGAGGAGAGATCACCATACAAGGGATGTACGACGACCGACGACGGCAACGCCCCCGACACGAGGCGCGCGGCAACGCGGGCGATCTCAACCGCGCCCGGGAGGAAGGCGAGCACACTTCCATCATCTGAATCGAGCGCGCGACGTATGACCGAAGCGACCGCCGCATCGACGGGCAACTCGGCCCTCGACGCGACGTGGCGAACCTGAACCGGATACGACCGCCCTTCGCTGGTGATGACCGGCGCATTGCCGAGCAGTGCGGACACGGCCGCTCCATCGAGCGTCGCCGACATCACGAGCAACCGAAGCTCCGGGCGCACCAGCTCCTGCGCCTGCAACGCGAGGGCGAGACCGAGGTCGGCATGCACGCTCCGCTCGTGAAATTCGTCGAAGACGACGCACCCGACCCCGTCGAGCGCCGGGTCGGCGAGCAGCATCCGCGTGAGCACACCTTCGGTGACGACCTCGATGCGAGTCGTCCGCCCGACGCGGGTCTCGCCGCGCACGCGAAAGCCGACCGAGGCGCCGACCTCCTCGCCAAGGAGCGAGGCCATCCGCCGCGCGGCCGCGCGCGCCGCCAGGCGGCGCGGTTCGAGCACGACGATGCGCTGCGCAGCCAGCCATGGCTCGTTCAGAAGCGCGAGGGGTACGTGGGTCGTCTTGCCCGCCCCCGGCGGCGCCTGGAGCACCGCCGCCGAGCCGACAGCGAGCGCGGCGCGCAGTGTCGGCAGCGCATCGTCGACGGGAAGGGGGGCGTCGCGCATCCACAGCTGCGTCATGGGGTAGAATGTAGCGTGCCCTGTCGTCGAGGTACGTCGTGCAGCGGCATCCGGACCGAACCACTCATCACGAATGCAACCATTCCGCATCTTTCAGCCGTCCGCCATCAGCACCGATTGTGACCGTTGCGGCGGCCGAGTGGACCTGGTGAGGGGCGGAATCTGCACGCGCTGCCGGCGCATCCTCTGTTACACCCACCTGCACGGCAGCTGGGTGCGGCGGCTGATCGCCGACCTGCGGAACGAGAGCATCTGCGTGGAGTGCCGCGGCGGGCAAACGCCGGCCGCTGGCGCCACGGTCGACGCACGTGCATGATGATGCTAGCTTGGTGCACCACCGAGACACCGCAACACCGACACGCAGCAGGGCAGGAGAGCAGATGAACGACAACGTGATGACGCGCCGCGCCTGGATGGCGACGGTCGCGCGCACCTTCGGCACCGGCGCCGCGCTGAGCGTGCTGCTCCCGCTGGCCAGCCACGCCAGCGCGACGAGCGCACCGGTGACGATCACCGTCTACAAGGATCCCAGCTGCGGCTGCTGCACGAAGTGGGTCGAGCATCTCCGCAGCGCCGGTCTCAAGCCGGTGGTGCACGATCGCAGTGACATGGATGCACTGAAGGACAGCCTCGGCGTACCGACGGCGCTGCGGTCCTGTCACACCGCCGTGGCCGGCCGCTACGTGATCGAAGGCCACGTGCCGGCGGCCGACGTGAAGCGGCTGGTAGCGGCAGCGCCGCGAGGCATCGTCGGCATCGCTGCGCCGGGGATGCCGGCTGGCGCTCCGGGCATGGAAGTTCCGGGACGTGCCGATCGGTACGACGTGATCGCGTTCGCCGCGGACGGCACGACGAAGCTTTACGCGCACCACTAGGCGTTCCAGGCAGTCGAGGCAGAACTGCGTCCCCGTCGGGCGGACGCAAGCACGACGAGCAGCACGAGCCCGACCGGAGCAACCGGGCAGTTGCCGGTCATCCGGCGCGACACGGTCGAGGTGCCGTCCGGGCGGTACCCGACCGTCGTCGCGCGTTCCCCGCACCGGGCGGTCCGTTTCTCGCGCTGGATGCGAGAGGACCTTCCCGACGGTGCGACGATGCAGGCGACGGAGCTTCATCGACAGATCTGCTCAGCCATCACGCGACGCTCGCTCGTGATGTTCGAGTACGGCGACCTGATCCGCGTGGTCGAGCCACACCGTTTCGGTATCAACAGCGCCGGACACCCGATGTTGAGTGGGTGGCTCCGCGCGGGCTACAGCCGCTCCGATCCGGCAGGCGGCTGGCGCAACTATCTGCTCAGCGACATCAGCGCATTCCAGATCCTCGACGCGCCGTTCGCCGGCACGCGTCCGGGCTACACGGCGCACGACGCGCGCATGCGCGAAGTGTTCTGCGAGCTCACGCCGAGTGCGGTGGAGGTGGCGGCCGATGGACCGTACATCGTCCGCGAGCCATCAGCGCCGACAGCGAGCGAGCCAGCCGCCAGCGACGCGGAGAGCCACCAATCGGCGGCGGACGGGCGCCTGACGGACGGGAATACGGACGCGCCGGATCGGCTCAGCTGAGCCGATCCGGCGCGTTCACCATCACGACCGCCCGATCGCTCAGACGGCGGCGTTGGAGGAGCGCGGCGTCGGTGGCGGAAGAAGGGCGAGGCGGGCCGCGTCGATCTGTGCACGCACGGCCACGGGGCCGGTGCCGCCCTCCGCCTCGCGGTGGGCGACGGAGCTGGCGGCGTTCAGCGCCTCGTACACATCCTCGCCGAACTTAGCGTGCGCACGATGGAAGGAGCTGAACGGGAGCGCGCTGAGCTCCACGCCGAGCTGCTCACCTTCGCGCACCAGTGAACCCACCGCGCCGTGTGCCTCACGGAAGGTGGCACCGCGACGGACCAGGTAATCGGCGAGATCGGTGGCCATCATGGTGCTGGAGAGCGCGGCGGCCATGCGATCCGTACGGAAGGTGCACTCCGCCAACGCGCCTGCCGCCGCCGGCAGCACGAGGAGCAGGGTATCGGTGGCATCGAACAGCACGCGCTTGTCGTCCTGCAGGTCCTTGTTGTAGCTGGTCGGCAGCCCCTTGAGCGTCGCGAGCAGCGTGGTGAGGTCCCCGAGCATGCGTGCCGCCGAGCCGCGCGCAAGCTCGAGCGCGTCGGGATTCCGCTTCTGCGGCATCATGCTCGAGCCGCTCGTGTACCCCTCGCCGAACTGCACGAAGCCGAACTCGCTCGAGCCGTAGATGATGAGGTCCTCGGCGAGCCGGGACAGGTGGGTGCCGATGAGCGTGGCGGTGAAGAGCACTTCGGCGATGAAGTCGCGGTCACTCACGGCGTCGATGGAGTTCGGGCTGATCGCATCGAAGCCGAGCGTGCCCTGGAGGAGCACGCGCGAGATGGGGTACGCACAGCCGGCGACGGCGCCGGAGCCAAGCGGCAGTACGGCGGCCGAGCGCTGCGCGGCACGGAGACGCGCGCGGTCGCGCTCGAGGGGCCAGAAGTGCGAGAGCAACCAGTGCGCGCCGGAGACCGGGATGGCGCGCTGCAGGTGCGTGTACGACGGCATGAGCGCCGTTTCGATCGCCTGCGCCTGCTCGAGCAGCACCCCCTGCATGGTGCGCACCGCGTAATCGAGGCGCTGACAGGCGTCCATCGTCCACAGCCGGGTGGCGGTGGCCACCTGGTCGTTGCGGCTGCGCCCGGTGTGGAGGCGCGACGCGACGTCGCCGATCTCCTCGTGCAGGAGGCGATCGATGAGGGTGTGGACGTCCTCGTCCGAGGGCAGTGGCTGCTCGCCATCGGCGAGGCGCGCGCCGACGGCATCGAGGCCATGCTCGATGGCGCGGCTCTCCTCGAGCGTGAGCACGCTGGCACCCCAGAGGGCAACGGCCCACGCCTTGGAGAGCCGGATGTCGTACGGCCAGAGGCGGAAGTCGATGCCGATGGAGTTGTTGAGGGCGTCGAACTCCGGCGTCGGGCCGGTCCCGAAGCGCCCGCCCCACAACTTGTGCGAAGCCTTCGCCGCCTGGGCGGACGAAGACGCGGGCGCAGGCGCGTCAGCGATCGTCATGAGAGGTCTGGAGAAATGCGGTCAGGCGACGGCGAGCTCGTCCGCCGACTCGTCGGCGGGTGCCGCGGCGGGCGACGGAGCGGGAGCCGGAGCCGCCGCGCCGGCATTGGCCGCGGCGAGCTCCTGGTCCTTGATGGCGCGCACGCGGTTCGGGAGCGCAAAGAGGCGGATGAAGCCCGCCGCATCGCTCTGCTCGTAGACGTCGTCCTCGCCGAAGGTGACGAAGCGCTCGTCGTAGAGCGCGTGCTCGCTCTGGCGGCCGACGACGGTGAGCGCACCCTTGTACAGGCGCAGCGTGACGGTGCCGGTGATCCGCTCCTGGGTGACGTTGACGAAGGCGTCGTACGCTTCGCGCTCGGTGGTCCACCAGCGTCCCTCGTACACAAGGTCGGCGTAGCGAGGCGCGATGAGGTCCTTCGCCGCGAGCGTCTTGCGATCGAGCACGAGCTGCTCGAGCTCGGAGTGCGCCGCATAGAGGAGCGTCCCACCCGGCGTCTCGTACACGCCGCGCGACTTCATCCCGACCATGCGATCCTCGACGAGGTCGATGCGACCCACACCGTGCTTGCCGGCGAGGGCGTTGAGGGTGGTGACGATCGCGACCGGGTCCAGGCCGACGCCGTTCACCGACACCGGCGTGCCGCGCTCGAAGCCGATCACCACATCCTCGGGGGCGTCGGGCGCGAGGGTGGGCTCGGTGGTGAGCATGAACATGTCGGCCTTCGGCGCCGAGTTCGGATCCTCGAGGTTGCCCCCCTCGTGCGAGAGGTGCCAGAGGTTGGCGTCGCGCGAGTAGATCTTCTCCTTCGTCGCGGCGATGGGAATCCCCTTGGCCGTGGCGTAGTCGATGGCGTCTTCGCGGCTGCGGATGTCCCACTCGCGCCACGGGGCGATGACCGGAAGGTCCGGCGCCAGGGTGGCGAAGGTCATCTCGAAGCGGACCTGGTCGTTGCCCTTGCCGGTGCAGCCGTGCGCGAGGGCATCGGCGCCGACCATGCGGGCGATCTCGACCTGGCGCTTGGCGATGAGCGGACGCGCCATGGACGTGCCGAGGAGATACTTGCGGCCGTAGACGGCGCCGGCGCGGAGGGTGGGGAAGATGAAGTCGCGCACGAACTCCTCGCGCAGGTCTTCCACGTAGCACGCTTCGGCGCCGGAGGCGATCGCCTTCTCGCGCACGCCACGCAGCTCGTCGGCGCCCTGCCCGATGTCAGCGGCGACGCAGATCACGCGCGCGTCGTAGTGCTCGCGCAGCCAGGGAACGATGATCGAGGTGTCGAGGCCGCCGGAGTAGGCGAGGACGATGGTACGGGGCATGGAAGCTCCTGAGCAAAGAGTATGCAGAACGCTTGCATATTTACTCAGGAAAACATCTTTCGTCAAGCGCCGTCAGCCGGGCCGGCCACGCCGGCGGCGCCACCAGGGGAGGCTAGCGCTCGCCAGCGAGCTCGAGGAGCCGCGCGGTGAGGGCGAGGCGAGCCTGAGCGGACCGGGTGACGATGAGGATAGTGTCGTCGCCGGCGATGGTGCCGAGCACCTCCTCGAACTCTTCCTGGTCGATGGCCTCGGCGATGGGCTGGGCGCCGCTCCGTACCGTATGAAGGACGATGAGCTCGCCGACCCCGTCGATGCGCGAGAAGAGCTGAGGCAAGAGGTTGCCCAGCAACGGGTTGTCCTCATCGGTCAGCAGGGAGCCGGGGAGCACGTACCGGCCGCCCTCCTCCGTGGGAATGCGCGCCACCCCCAGGTCGCGGAGGTCACGCGAGAGGGTGGCCTGAGTGACGTCCATGCCGCGCCCGAGAAGGAGCCGCCGGAGGTCCTCCTGGCTCCCCACCACGTGCCGTTCGACCAGATCCAGGATCGCTGCCTGGCGCTCGCGCTTCTTCGTCATCGGTCCTCGCTGGGCTGGCCCAGTCTATCACCGACGCGGCCGCGCCGTAAGCGCCTATTGACCGCCGACCTCTGCATGATTATGCATTATTGCGTGAATATGCTACCCGTCGGAGTGCTCGGTGCCAGCGGTTACGCCGGTCGCGAGCTCTGCAGCCTCATCGCCCGGCATCCCCGGTTCGGCCTCGCCTTCGCGACAGCCAACGAACAGCGGGGCCAGTCGGTGCGCCTGGGCGGCGAGACGGTGACCTTTGCCGCGCCCGAGGAGGCGGACCTCGCGAGTGCCGCGCTCGTGTTCTCCGCGCTGCCGCACGGTGCGTCACTGCCATGGGTAGAACGCGCGCGCGAGGCGGGCGCGAAGGTCGTGGACCTGTCGAGCGACCTGCGTCCCGGGCACGGAGGGGCACGCGTTCCCTACGGTATGCCCGAGCTCGGCTACGAAGCGCGACAGGCCATTCGCGGCGCCGACGTCGTGGCGAATCCCGGCTGCTACCCGACCTCCATTCTGCTCGCGCTCGCACCCCTGCTGAGCGCCGAGCTCGTGCGCGCCGATGCGACGATGATCGCCAACTCGGCGAGCGGCGTGACCGGTGCCGGCAACTCGCCGAAGCGGGAGCTGCTGTTCGCCGAGCTCGCGGAGGATTTCCGCGCGTACGGCGTGGGGAACACGCACCGGCACCTGATCGAGATGCGGGCGACCCTCGACGCGTTCGGCACCGCGGCGGAGCTCGTGTTCACGCCGCACCTGCTGCCGGTCGCGCGCGGCATCCTGTCCACGATCGTCGTGCCGCTCACGGACGCGATCGCCGACCCGCCCGCTTTCTTCCGCGATGCGTACGCGAACGAGCGCTTCGTCGAGGTGAACGACACGCCACCCACGCTGCGCGAGGTCGCGCACCGGAACGTGGTCGCGCTCTCGGCGACGATGCTCGCCGGCACGCGGCAGCCGATGCTGCTCGTCACCTCGGCGATCGACAACCTGGTGAAGGGCGCCGCGGGGCAGGCGGTGCAGAACGCAAACCTGATGCTCGGGCTGGAGGAGTGCATGGGGTTGCCGGCATGACGCGGGTAATCAAGGTGGGCGGCCGACCGCAGACGGATCGCGCCCTGCCGGGTGCGCTGGCCGCAGCCCATGCCGCGGCGCCGGGTTCCCTGGTCGTGGTGCACGGCGGTGGCGACGAAGTGGGCGCGCTGCAACGGCTCTACGGCGTGGAGGCGCGCTTCCATGGCGGCCGCCGCGTCACGAGCGCGCTCGACCTCGAGATCATCCGCATGACGCTCTCGGGGGCGGCGAACAAGCGGTTGGTGGCGGCGCTCAACGACCATGGCGTGGCCGCGCTCGGGCTCTCGGGAGAGGACGCCGCGCTGCTCAACGCCCTGCCGCTCGACGCCGATCGCTATGGCTACGCCGGCATGCCGGCGTCGGTGAACGTCGCGGTGCTCCGCCACCTGCTGGCGGGCGACGTGCTGCCGGTGATCTCACCGGTGAGCCGGCACGCCGCGGCGGGGGTGGGGGAGCCGTCCACCCTCAACGTGAACGGCGACGATGCGGCGGCGGCGATCGCCGCGGCACTGGAGGCCGACGAGCTCCTCCTGGTGTCCGACGTGGCCGGTGTGCTGGTGGACGGGCAGGCAGTGAGTGAGCTGGACGCCGACGCGGCGCGACAGCTGATCGCCGACGGAACGGCTGCCGGCGGGATGGGCGCGAAGCTGCAGGCGGCGCTGACGGCGCTGGCCGGCGGCGTGGCGCGGGTACGGATCTCTGACATCGCGGCGATCGAATCCCTCGATCGCGGCACGGTCCTGACACGAGTGGAGAGCGTGTGCGCATGACGGCACCGACAGTGACGCCGCCAACCGGCGAGCAGGCCATTCACGCCACCGAGGCACAGCCGGCGAGCGCCGGCCAGCCGGTGACGATCGACAGCGCGATCCTCGGCACGTACAAGCGCGCGCCGGTGGAGTTCGTGCGTGGCAGCGGCGTGCGCCTGTTCGACGCCGAAGGCAATGCGTATCTGGACTTCGTGAGCGGCATTGCCGTCAATGCGCTCGGCTACGACGACGCCGGCCTCAAGGCGGCGATGCACGCGGCCGCCGACGGGCTCGTGCACACCTCGAACCTGTACAGCACCGCGCCGGGCGAGCGCCTGGCCGCGGCGCTCGTGGCGCGCTCCTTCGCCGACAAGGTCTTCTTCTGCAATTCCGGCGCGGAGGCGAACGAGGGTGCGTTCAAGTTCGCCCGTCGCTGGGCGCGCACGAAGGGGGAGGCGAAGCACGAGATCATCTCGCTGCGCGGCGCCTTCCACGGCCGCCTGTTCGCGACGCTCGCCGCGACCGACCGGCCGGCGTACCGGCTGCCCTTCCGCCCGCTCACCCCGGGCGTGTCGATCTGCGAGCGCGACCTCGCCGACCTCGATGCCGCGCTGAGCGCTGACACGACGGCGGCGCTCGTCGTCGAGCCGGTGCAGGGAGAGGGCGGGGTGCGCG
>CAMLIU010000034.1 GCA_946479995.1 uncultured Gemmatimonadota bacterium
ATGCGGTCGTCGAGCTCCTGAAGGAGCCGCTCGACGCGATGGTCGTGATCGGCGGCTTCAACTCGAGCAACACGATCTCGCTCGCGGCGATCTGTGCCGAGACGGTGCCCACCTATCACGTGGGCGACGCGGGCGGAATCGATCCGGAGGCGGGGACGATCCATTTCCGCCACGCCGGCGTGCAGCACGTGGAGGAGACGAAGCAGGACTGGCTCCCCGCCACCGGTCCGGTGCGCATCGGCGTCACGGCGGGGGCGAGCACGCCGAACAACAAGATCGGCGAAGCGGTGGGCCGGATCCTCGCGACGCGCGGCCTGTCGCTGGACGAGCCCTGAGCCCTCGCGCCGCCCACGCCACGCCGGTGATCTTCCGGTGAGACAGTCCTTCTCCGACTACGTCGCCCTCGGCGACTCGATGTCCATCGACCTCTACCCCGCGCTCGATGCGGGCGAGACGGACGTGGCGGTCGCGCTCGAGCGCGATACCCACGCCGGAGCGATCGCACCGCTGGGGGCGGCATCGCTGCTCTATCACAACGACGATGCACGCTGGCCCGAGGAAGCAGGCGATGACCTCGTCACGCGCTTTCCCGGCATCGCCTTCTCGAACCTGGCGAGTGACGGCGCGACGATCGGCGACGTGTTTGGCGAGCAGCTGCCGCATCTCGAGGAGAGCGAGGCGCCGTCGCTACTCACGCTGACCATCGGCGGCAACGACCTGCTGAGCGCCTTCGCGAACAAGCCCCGCATCACGCTGCTCGAGGCCATCGCACGCGACGTGGCGGAGGCCTACGAGTTCCTCCTCGACGCCCTGCATCGCGCCCGCCCGCAGGCGCTCGTGGTGCTGGCCACGATCTACGACCCGTCGGACGGCACCGGACACATTCCCGGCGTGCTCGAGCAGGCGGGCGAGCTGCCGCTGTCGATACTCGCCGGCCTGAACGACAGCATCCGCACCCTCGCCCGCGGCACGCCGCGCACGGTGCTGGCCGACGTCCATGCCCGTTTCATGGGGCACGGGGTGACGGCGCCGGAGGACGAGCGCTGGTACTGGCGGCGATCGCTGATCGAGCCGAACGTGCTCGGCGCGAACGAGATCCGGCGGCTGTGGCTGGAGACGCTGGACTCGATCTGATTCGTCAGCGGTTCCCCTTCATCGCTTTTCGCTGGTCCGGCGCGATTCCTGAACGTGGTGGCCCGCACCTTCAACGGGAGCGGTCCATGGCGAAGTGCGAGATGTGCGGCAACGAGTACGACAAGGCGTTCACGGTGACGATGGCCGGGAAGAGCCACACCTTCGACTCGTTCGAGTGCGCGATCCACATGCTGGCACCACGGTGCGCGCACTGCGACTGCCGGATCATCGGGCACGGCGTGGAGAGCAACGGCACCTTCTACTGCTGCGCCAACTGCGCGCACCAGAGCGGCGTGAAGGGGGTGGACGACCGCGCGCGCTGAGCGCGCCGGCCCGGCGGCGACTTGCGGTGCCGCGGCTCGCTGATGAGCTTCGAGAGTCCCCAGCCGCCCTCATGCATCGTCGCATCGCCGAGCTCGTCGAATACGCTGACGCCGCGCGCGCCGCCCTGCTCGACGTGGCGGCCACCATTCCCGCCGAGCGCTTCACCGAGCGCCCGGAACCGGAGCGCTGGTCGGCGGCCGAACTGCTGGAGCACCTGGCGCGCGTGGAGACCGGGTGCGCGCGGGTGATCGCCAAGCGTGCGACGGCCGCCCGTCAGGCGGGCATCGCCGCCGAGGCCGAGGAAAGCTCCATGCTCGGTGCGCTGGACGGCCGTCTGGTCACCGAGCGGAGCCGGAAGCTCGTCGCGCCGGAGATCGTCGCACCGGCCGGGGGACTGTCACGCGCGGCGGCATTCGACGCGCTCGAGCAGTCTCGCGCCGAATTCCGGCGTGCGATTCGCGACGCCGACGGACTCGCGCTGGGCGAGATCCGGCACACCCACGTGGTGCTCGGCGAGCTCGACCTCTATCAGTGGATGCTGTTCGTCGGGCAGCACGAACGGCGACACCTCGCGCAGCTAGAGGAGATCGCCGCTCGCGTGTGCGCCGCGGCATCGTGACACCGGTTCTACCCGTTCCTATTTCCCTCCAGGAGGTTTGCATGCTGCTGCGTCGTTCCCTCGGCGGATTCGCCCTCGTACTGCTCGCCACCGCGCCGCTGACGGCGCAGGTCAGCGGCGCCAAGGAGCATGATCCCGACATCAAGGCCGGCGGCGGCGCGCTGCCAGCCGGCTGGATGGGGCGCACCGATCGTCCCGCCGCGAAGATCGAGGACGCGAAGTTCGTCACGATGGGCCCGGGATTCCACGTGACCTCCGGTCCGGCCGCCATCTACTGGCGCGACGCCAACACCATGAGCGGGCCGTTCACCGCGACGGCGACGTTCACCCAGACGAAGGCGCCGATGCACCCGGAGGCATACGGCATCTTCTTCATGGGCAAGAGCCTGCAGGGCGCCGACCAGAGTTACGCGTACTTCCTGGTGCGCGGTGACGGAAAGGTGATGGTGAAGCACCGCGCGGGGAGCGAGGTGCACACGATCATGGACTGGACGGACAACGCCGCCGTGCACAAGCAGGACGCGAATGGCAAGGCGACGAACACGCTGACGGTGGATGCCACGAAGGCGGATTCGGTGCGCCTGCTGGTGAATGGGAGCGAGGTCGCTGCGCTGCCACTCGCACACCTCGGAAAGACTGATGGCGTCGTCGGGCTGCGGGTGAACCACAACCTCGACGTCCACATCGCCGACTTCAGCGTGACGCCGAAGAAGTGACTGTCGCGGAGGACGGGTGGGCGGCCTTACATTGGGGCCGCCCATGCCATCCCTCCTGTTCTTCGCCGCCCTCGCTGGCGGCCTCCCCCTCGCCGACGTTCCGCCCGCGCCCGTTCGCGCGTCGGGTGACCAGGTCCGCCCCGCCATGGGCGCCGTGTACAACGGCCGCGCCAACGAGCTGCGCGTGAAGCCGCCGCGCCTCGAGGAAACCGGCAGCACGGTGGACGGCACCCTCGACGAGCCGCAGTGGCAACAGGCCGCGCTGCTCACCGGCTTCTCGCAGTTCTCGCCGCAGGACGGCGTGCCGGCGCAGGATTCCACGCAGGTGCTCGTGTGGTATTCGGCGACCGCGATCCATTTCGGCATCCGCGCCTTCGAGTCGCACGGGGCGCCGCGGGCCACGCTGGCCGATCGCGACAGGATCGACGCCGACGACAACGTGCAGCTCCTGCTCGGCACGTTCAACGACGGGCGTCAGGCCACGGTGTTCGCCGTCAACCCGCTCGGCGTGCAGTCCGACGGCACGATCACCGAGTCGAACCAGCGCCGCTCCAGTGGCTTCGGGGGCACCACACTGGCGCGTGATCCGGCCGACCTGAGCACCGACTACGTGTACCAGTCGAAGGGGCGCGTCACGCCGGAGGGCTACGTCGTCGAGGTGCGCATTCCCTTCAAGAGCCTCAAGTACCAGTCGATGGACGTGCAGGCGTGGGGGCTGAACGTCGTGCGCCAGGTGCAGCACTCGGGGCACGAGGACAGCTGGGCGCCGGCGCGGCGTTCGGGCCTCACCTTCCTCGGCCAGTCGGGCAGCCTGGAGGGGCTCACGGACCTCCGTCGCGGACTGGTGCTCGACGTGAACCCGGAGCTCACGCAACGCACCTCGGGCGCGCCCACCCTGCAGCCGGGAACGGGCCAGTGGGTGTACAGCGCGGAGCGTCCATCGCTCGGGGCCAACGTGCGGTGGGGGGTGACGAACAACCTCACGCTGAACGGGACGGTGAACCCCGACTTCTCGCAGATCGAGGCGGATGCCAGCCAGCTGAGCTTCGACCCGCGGCAGGCGCTGTTCTTCGCCGAGAAGCGGCCGTTCTTCCTCGACGGCCTGGAGAGCTTCTCCACGCCGCATAACCTGATCTACACGCGGCGCATCGTGCAGCCGGTGGGGGCGGCGAAGCTGACGGGGAAGGTGTCGGGGACGAGCGTCGCGTTCATGAGCGCCGTGGACCAGGCGACCGACTCCTCGGTGAGTGGCGACCGGCCGGTCCTGAACGTGCTGCGCGTACAGCGCGACGTCGGCACGTCGTCCAAGCTCGGCTTCGCCTACACCGACCGCATGAACGGCAGCGCGTGGAATCGCGTGGCTGACGTGGATGGCACCTACCTGTTCGGCGTGTACAGTGCACAGGCGCAGTACGCGCAGAGCTTCACGCGGCAGGCCGATGGCCGGCGTGTGGACGCGCCGCTCTGGCATGCGGGCGTGAACCGCAACGGACGTCACCTCGCCTTCAGCTATTCGCTGGACGGCGTGCACGAGGACTTCCGCGCCGCGAACGGGTTCATCTCGCGGAACGGAGTCGTCAACGGGAGCGTGGATCAGCGCTACACCTGGTTCGGCGGGCGTGGCGCCCTGTTCGAGGCCATCACCTTCAATCCCGGCTACTTCAGCACGTGGCGTTATCGGAGCTTCGTGCACCAGGGCGACGCGATCGAGAAGAAGCTGCACTTCAACCTCAACACCACGCTGCGTGGCGGGTGGAACGCGGGTGTCGGCTACTTCGCGGAGACGTTCGGCTTCGATCCCGAGCTCTACGCCGGCTATCGCGTGCTCGGTGCAGCGGGGGATACGCTGCCATTCGTCGGCCGGCCTCGCATCCCGAACAGCGAGGCGTTCATCTCGATCAACACCCCGGCGGGACGGCGCGTGTCCTTCACTGCCTTCTACCTCTGGGGGCACGACGAGAACTTCTTCGAATGGGCGTCGTCGAACATCATCATCGGGCAGTACGGACTGACGGTCCGTCCCACGGACAAGCTGCGCGTGAACGCGACGTACAACCTGCAGAGCTTCAACCGCCGCAGCGACGGCAGCATCGTGGGCAACAACCGGATTCCCCGGCTCAAGGTGGAGTACCAGATCGCGCGGCCGGTATTCGTGCGCCTCGTCGGGGAGTACCAGTCGCGCTACCGCGATGCGCTGCGTGACGAGACGGGCAGCGGGCGGCCGATCATCACGTACGACCAGTGCGCAGGCTACGCGTATCAGGTGACGGTGTCCTGCCAGCGCAGCGCGTTCCGTGGCGACTTCCTGTTCTCGTACCAGCCGAGCCCGGGCACGGTGCTGTTCGTGGGCTACGGCGCCGGCTACGCGGACCGGCGCGCGCTCCCCGAACCGTTCGACTTTCCCGCGAGCTTCGGCTTCCGCGGCTACGACCGCACCGACGATGCGCTGTTCGTGAAGGCCAGCTACCTGTTCCGACTCTAGCCAACGCCGCATGACCGATATCACGTCGCGCACCGGGGCGCCGGAGGCCACCGCCACGCTCAATCGCGCGCTCGGGCTGCGCGACCTCGTGCTGTTCAACCTGGTGGCCGTCGTCGGGCTGCGCTGGCTGGCGACGGCGGCCAAGTCGGGACCGAGCGCGCTGGCGCTGTGGCTGCTCGCCGCCGTGTTCTTCTTCGTGCCGCAGGGGTTGGTCGTCACCGAGCTGTCGTCGCGCTTCCCGCAGGAAGGTGGCATCTACCAGTGGACGAAGCGCGCGCTCGGGGAGAAGCACGGGTACGTGTGCGGCTGGTGCTACTGGATCAACAACGTGCTGTACTACCCGAACCTCCTCATCTCCACGGCGGTGATCGCCACGTACGTGGTGGGAAAGGGGGACAGCACCCTGGCAAGCAACTGGACCTACGTGCTGACGGCGACGCTGGTGTGCCTGTGGCTCGCCGTGCTGATGAACGTGGTGGGGGTCGGCACGGGAAAGTGGCTGCAGAATGCGGGCGGCGTGGGGACCTACATCCCCGGGATCATCCTGATCGTGCTCGGCGCCATCGCCGTGGCGATGCATCGCACGCCGGCGAACCCGATCACGCCGCAGAACGTCGTGCCCGACCTGGGCAACCTCGGCGAGCTCAATCTCTGGGCGAGCATCGCCTTCGCCTTCGCGGGACTCGAGCTGTCGAGCGCGATGGGCGGTGAGGTGCGCGACCCGCGGCGCACGCTGCCGCGCGCCATCCTGATCGCGGCTCCGCTGATCGCCCTCGTCTACATTCTCGGCACCGGTGCGCTGCTCTGGCTCGTCCCGACCGGCGACGTCAACATCGTCTCCGGCTTCCTGCAGGCCACGGAGGCCGGGGCGCGGCAGTTGAGCCCATCGCTCTGGTGGCTCGCCCCGCTCGCCGCCGCGGCGTACACGATCGGCAACATCGGCGGCGTGGGGGCATGGCTCACCGGACCGGCGCGAGTGGCGTTCGCCATCGGGCTCGACAAGTACTTCCCGCCTGCGTTCGGGCGCGTGCACCCGAAGTGGAAGACGCCGTACGTCGCGATCCTCGTGCAGGCGTCGCTGGCGACGATCTTCCTGCTGATCAGCGTGCTGGGGAAGGGAACGACGGTGGAGAAGGCGTACCTGATCCTCCTCGACACGCAGCTGCTGATCTACTTCATCCCCTACTGCTACCTGTTCATCTCCTTCCTGCTGCACCGGCGCACGCCGGCGCCGGCCGACACGGTGCGGGTCCCGGGTGGCAGCGCCGGCGCATGGGCGGTCGGACTGAGTGGCCTGCTCGTGACGCTGTTCGCGATGATCGTCGCCATGATCCCGCCCTCGGGTGATGCGCAGCCGCTGCTGTTCGAGCTCAAGGTGATCGGTGGTGCGCTGGCGTTCGTGGGGATCGGGGGAGTGGTGTACTGGATGGCTAACCGATCATAGCCACCATCTCCCTCGCATTCGTCGCCCCGTAGTTCCCGTAGCAGTTGTTGAAGAACACGATCGTGCGCGTCGCCTCGGTGGCCGCGGACTCCACGAGGGGGGCGATCTTCGCCAGCTCGTCGCGCGAGTAGAGGTAGCGGTAGCGTTCCACCGTCGGGACCTTGGCGGCTTCCCAGGTCGCGGCGCGGCGGCCGTGGAGGCGCACCATCGCCAGCGCCGGCGTGGTCACCGCGGGCACGAAGGGCACGCTGCTGTCGAGCCCCTGCGGACCGTCCACCATCACGTGGGTGAGGCCGAGGTCGCGCAGCATGTCGAGTGTCCACCCGGTGGAGGTGGGCGAGTTGAACCAGAGGTGGTTGCGGAGCTCCACCGTGGCGGGAATGCCGGCGAGTCGCGCCGCCGATTCGGCGAGCAGGTCCTTGTTGGCCGGAGTGGGGAGGAACCACCGCGGATACTGGAGGAGAATCCCGCCGAGCTTTCCTTCCCTGCGAAGCGGCTCGAGCGCGTCGATGAAGTGCGTCCACACCGCATCGTACAGCTCGAGTGGCAGATCCTTGTCGTAGATGCGCTTCTTCTCCGCCACCGCCGGTGGCAGCTCATCGATCAGCGCCTCGGGGAGCCGGGCGACTTCCGTGGGCTGCCCGGTCATGAGCGCATGCGCCTTCACGTGGAAGGTGAAGCCGGACGGCGTGCGCTCGGCCCAGAGCGCGGCAGTGGCGCGCTCGGGGAGCGAGTAGTAGCTGGAATCGACCTCCACCACCGGGAACTGTTCGGCGTAGAACCTGAGGCGGTCGGCGGCGGTGGAAACGCCACGTGGGTAGAACACGTTGCCGCGCACCATCGTCGGGTCGGTCCACGAGGCGGTACCGACCCGGATCTCGTGACCCGTGCCGATGTGCAGCGGCGCTCCGATGCGGTCCGGCGGCGTGGCCATGACCGCCTGTTCGGCGCGGAGGGCGGCGTCGGCAAAACCCGGATCGTGAGCGGGGCTGAGATCCGGAGCGGGGAGCGGCTGGCTGGCGCGAGCGGGCACGGTCGTGGGCGGGCGGTGGACGAAAGTATGTCTCCCTGTGTGGGACGCAAACAGCTCGCCGGGGAGCGAAACGGGGGTGGTCGGCTCTGCCGACCACCCCCGTCGCCCTGCTGACCCGACCACCTACTTCTGGTGCCCCTCCCCCTCCCGGTCCTCCTCCCGCCGCCGCTCGTCGCGCTTCTGCTGCTCGGCGGCGAAGCGCTCCTTGTCGAGCTCGAGGAGGCCGGATTTCTCGCGCTGCATGTCCTTGTCGGCGCCGCCGGATTCGGGGCGGTCGCTCTGGAAGAAGTTGCTGGCCTTGCTGCCCATGGTCTGCTCCGCGTCGGTGAGGCCCCTCGAAAGGGCAGGTTTCGTTCCGATGTGTCCGGAGACGGGCGTGGGGCACACCACGGTGTATCGGACCCGGGCGCAGCGCGGCGGGTAGAGATGGGGATCACATCGTATATTCCAGCCATGCGTCTTCCCAGTCCCCTCGCCTCTCTGCTTGGGGCGGTCCTGCTCGCGTTCCCCCTCGCCGCGCAGCAGCCCGCACCGTCACGTCCAGCCGGCAAGGGCGCACCGCCCGCCGGCGCCGCGAAGGGTGCGGCAGCGAAGAGCCACCCCGCAGCCAGTGACACGACGCCGGCGCCGGCCACCACGGCGTACCTGCAGGGCGTGGCCTACGACAGCATCCACGCCCAGGCGCTCACCCACGCGCTGATCAGCGTGGAGGGCACCACGCGACTGGGCTTCTCCGACTCGCTCGGCCGGTTCCTCCTCGACAGCATACCGCCGGGCTCGCACCGCGTGCTCGTCCAGCACCCGCTCATGGACACGCTGGGCATCAGCCTCATGACGCCACCGATGAGCTTCACGGCGAACATGGTGACGCAGACGGTGATCGCGGTGCCCTCGGGCGAATACCTCGTGAGCCTCTTCTGCCCGGCGGCGCGTCGTGCGCTCGGCCCAGGCGCACTGGTCGGACGCGTTCGCGAGCCGGACAGCGATACCGCCGCGGAGGGGGCGCGCGTTTCGTTCGTCTGGTACGATCCAGACCCGCCGGGGCTGCCCGCCAACCTTCGTGTCACGAAGAAGCCGCCCCGCGTGCGTGAAGCGACGGTGGGCGCCGATGGCACCTATCGCCTCTGCGGGCTGCCCGAGAAGTACGAGGGCAAGCTGCAGGCGCAGCGCAAGGACGGCGGCGAGACCGCCGAGGTGACCGTCACGCAGGATCTCGGGATGCTGGCGCTGCGCAGCATGAGCGTCGCGGCGAGGCCGACGCTTGCCACCGGCGACACGGGCGCGGTGCGCCAGCCGCGCGGCTCGGCGCGAGTGACCGGCATCGTGCTGAATCGCGCCGGCGCCCCCGTGGTCAACGCGCGTGTCGGCCTGATGGGCTCGAGCGCCGCGACGATGACGAAGTCGAATGGCGAGTTCGTGCTCGATTCGCTCCCCGCAGGAACGCAGGCGCTGGTAGTCCGCCAGATCGGCTACAGCCCGACGGAGGTGCCGGTGGAGCTGTCGGCGCTTCGGCCGGCGCGTGTTACGGTGAAGTTGGGCGTGCTCGTGCCGCAGCTGTCGCCGGTGGAAGTGGTCTCGCGGCGCGAGGAGGGGCTCCAGAAGGTCGGCTTCCTCGACCGGAAGCGCACGTCGGCAGGGGGCTACTTCATCACCGGGGAAGACCTGGAGCGGCGCAAGCCGATCCGCTTCACCGACGTGCTGCGCACGACCCCGGGCCTTCGCGTCTCGGAGGTGAACGGGCAGGCGATGATCGCCTCCACCCGCTCGGTGCAGGGGAACGGCTGCGTCACCGTGTTCGTGGACGGCGCACCCTGGCAGCAGCTCGACCCGGGCGACCTCGACACCTTCGTGCAGCCGAACGAAGTGGCGGCGATCGAGGTGTACAGCGGCACGAGCATCCCGGCACAGTTCACCACGCCCGGACGGAACTGCTCGGCAGTGGTCGTCTGGACCAAGACGCGCGTCGACTCGCGCCGATGATGCCCCATCCCATCATTCATCATCCGTTCGAGTTCTCCCTCGGGCCGATCGTGCTGACCGGCTTCGGCATCGCCATGATGCTGGCGTTCGGGATGGCGCACTGGGTGTCGCAGGAAGTGCTCGAGGATCGGGGAGACGATCCCGCGGTGATGAACGACGTCACCTTCGCCGCGCTCATCGGCACGATCATCGGCGGCAAGGTGTACTTCGCCATCCTGATGCACAGCGTCAGCGCGCT
>CAMLIU010000035.1 GCA_946479995.1 uncultured Gemmatimonadota bacterium
CCGCGCCCCTCCTGGTCGAGGTAGACGATGACGCCGCGTCCCTCCTTCTGGATCATGCTCATCGCCGTCTCCAGCTGCCAGCCGCAGTCACAGCGCATCGAGTGGAAGACGTCACCGGTGAGGCACTTGGAGTGCATGCGCACGAGCACGTTCTCGCCGTCGCCGAGGTCGCCGTAGGCGATGGCCACGTGCTCGGCGTCGTCCACGTCGTTCTCGTAGCCGTAGACCGTCCACGTGCCGAAGTTGGTGGGCAGGCGGGCCTCCGCCACGCGGTGCACGAGGCGTTCGTGCTTGAGCCGGTGCGCGACGAGCTGGGCGACGGTGATGAACTTGAGCCCGTGCTCGCGCGCGAACGCCTCGAGCTGGGGACGACGCGCCGTCGTGCCGTCCTCGTTGAGGATCTCGCAGATCACGCCGGCGGGATAGACGCCGGCGAGCCGCGCGAGGTCCACGGCAGCTTCGGTGTGTCCCACGCGCTGGAGCACGCCGCCCTCACGCGCCCGCAGCGGGTGGACGTGGCCGCCATGCCGGAGGTCGGAGGGCACGGTGGCCGGATCGACGAGGGTGCGCACCGTCGTCGCGCGATCCTGCGCGCTGATGCCCGTCGTCACCCCGAAGCGCGGCGACGCATCCACGCTCACCGTGTACGCGGTGCGGTACTCGTCCGGGTTGCTCTCGGCCATCGGCGGCAGCTCGAGCTGGTCCACGCGCTCGCCGGAGAGCGCGACGCAGATCAGCCCGCCCGCGCGCTTGATCATGAAGTTGATCAGCTCCGGCGTGATGAGCTGCGCGGCGCAGATCAGGTCACCCTCGTTCTCGCGGTCCTCGTCATCGGCCACGATGACGAGCTTGCCCGCGGCGATGTCGGCGATGGCTTCGGCGACTGTATTGAATGGCATCGGTTCCCGAGTTGGTGTCGCGCTCATCGCGCCACGGCGTACGGAGCCACGAGCTGACGGACGTACTTGCCCACCATGTCGGCCTCCAGGTGCACGACATCGCCGGCGCGGAGCCCGCCGAGCGTGGTGTGTCGCGCCGTGTGGTCGATGAGGCTCACCTGAAGAATCCCTGGCGAGGGGAGTGCGTTCACGGTGAGGCTCACGCCGTCCACGGCGACGGAGCCATGCAAGACCATCAGCGGCTCGAGGTCGGCGGGAAGGCGGATATCCACCAGCAGCGCATCGTCGACGCGCTGCACCTGCTCCACTTCGCCGACGCCGTCCACGTGCCCCTGCACCAGGTGGCCACCCAGCCGGTCACCCAGTCGCATGGCGCGCTCGAGGTTGACGCGGCGGCCCGCATCCCAGTCGCCGATCGTCGTACGATCGAGGGTCGTCACGACTGCCGCGACGCTGAACCAGCCAGCCCCATGCTCGAGCACCGTGAGACAGGCCCCGTTGACCGCGATGCTCTCACCGGTGGACAGCCCGGTGTAGCGCGAGGCGATGCGCATGGTGCGCCCCGCCTCCGTCCGCTCCACACCCTCGACGACGCCTACGTCGTCAACCAGCCCGGTGAACATGTCAACTCGCTCCGGCCTCCCTTGCCGGAGGCGCGTAAACCGTCATCTCGTCGTCCCCGAACCGTGCCGATCGCACGAGCCGCCAGCGCGGCGCATCGTCGATCGTGGCAGCGGGAAAGGCGCCGAACGGGTTCAGCGCGCCCGTGCCGAGCACGAGGGGTGCCCGAAAGATAATCAGGCGATCCACCAGCGCCTCCTGGATCAGCGACGCGGCAAGGGCGGCACCGCCCTCCACGAGGATGGAGCGAACGTGCCGCTCGCGCAACGCTCGCATCGCGTCGCCGAGCGTGGCGGCGTGCAGCAGCTCGACGCCCGCCTGCTCGAGCGCCACGGCGTGCCTGGCTTCGGGCGCCCAGCACACCACGACCACCGGGGACTCCCGCGCCGTGCGCACGAGCTGCGAGGTGAGGGGGAGCCGCGCCGAGGTGTCGAACACGACGCGCACCGGCGGCACCCGCGGCGCCGAGAAGCTGCGCACGGTGAGCAACGGGTCGTCGGCGAGCACGGTGCCGATGCCGACCGCCACGGCGTCCGAGCCGGCCCGCAGACGGTGCACCTCGCCGCGAGCCTCGTGCCCGGTCAGCCACGCGGGCTTCCGGGTGGCGTCGGACATCGCCCCATCCAGCGAGAGCGCGAGCTTGAGGCGCACGAACGGGCGGTCCGAGTCGAGGGCATGGAAGAAGACGGCGTTCAACTCGCGGGCCGAGGCCTCACCGAGCCCGATCTCGACCGTCACCCCCGCCTCGCGCAGCCGCTCTGCACCGCCAGCGGCCACGGGGTTGGGATCCGCCACCGCGATCACGACGCGGCGAATTCCCGCCGCGAGGATGGCGTCGGTGCACGGTGGCGTGCGACCGTGGTGGTTGCACGGCTCGAGGGTGACGTAGAGCGTGGCGCCGCGGGCCCGCTCGCCGGCGGAGCGCAACGCCTCTATCTCGGCGTGCGCCTCCCCGTAGCGGCGATGCCACCCCTCGCCGACGATGTTGCCGTCGCGCACGACGACGGCGCCGACCATCGGGTTCGGCGCCGTGCGTCCCCATCCATTCTCCGCGAGGTCGAGCGCGCGGCGCATGAACGCGCCATCCGCGGGTGCCGCCGCGCGCTCGCGCGCTGCCATGTGCTAGAAGCCCAGGCGGAATCCGATCGAGCCGTAGGTCTGCGCCTTGTCGGCGCGGCCCGACTGGAACGTGTTGTACGTATTCACCGTGCCGCCCGACACCTGGCCGATCTCACCCGTCAGCTTGAGGATCAGCAGGTTGAGCGAGGCGTCCACGAAGTAGTTGGTCCGCGTCATCGTCTGTGAGGTGCCGGGGACGGTCGCGGTCGTGGTGAACGACGAGGGCGGAATCGTCGGCTGCGTGCCAGTCACCGTGGCACTGATCGCCGCCGACTGGTCGTACTTGTCCTGGCCGACGCCCGCGGCGAGGCCGACGATCACGAGGCTCTTGCTGGCCACCAGCCGCCACCCCGAGGTCTTCACCTTGAAGTCGTTCACGGTCAGCGTCGCCGTGGTGGGGCCGGTGAGGAGGTCGTTGTAGGTGGCCGTTCCAACGATGGTCGTCGTGGGCAGGTCACGCTTCAGGTAGGTGAACGACACGCCGGGGACGAGGATGGACTCGGAGAGGAGACCGATCCGCGCGCCATAGCCGACCTGGAGATTCTGCTTCGGCCGCACCGTGAACTGGTTGTCGGAGACGTCCGGGATGTACGAGGCGCTCAGCAGCAGGTCGATGCCACCGACGTTGGTGAGGGCCAGCGGCAGACCGCCGAAGATGCCGATCGCCGCGTCCGCGCCGGGCAGGCCCATGAACTGGTCCTTGGTCGGGAGCTCCCGCGCCGGCGACGCGCCGCTCGAGCGCTGCGTGAACTGGTCCACCTGCGGCAGCGAGCCGCGGAACCCGGTGGCGTGGAGGCCGAGCGAGAAATGTCCGAGCCCGCCGAGCGACGAGTTGGAGCCGAGGGTGTGATTGCCGCCCGCTACCGCGAGGCCCAGCTGCGGCCCCATGAACTGGTAGACGTCGTACGCCTGCTGACAGGCATCCTGCGCCACGCGATCCGGGGTGGAGTTGCTGGCGGCGACGCAGACCGGCTGCGACAGACCGCCGTTCTGGGCCTGCGCGGACGCGCTGACCACGAGCCCCATCCCAACCGCGAGAACGAAGTACTTCTTCATGACGCGCGCTCCTGAGTGATACGCACCTGCCCGGCTCCGCGCACGATGCGCCCAAGCCGCCAGTTGCCAAGGTGAGCCGCCGAGGCGCTCGCCTCGACCGCTTGCGCGCCTGCCTCGTCGGTGATGACGACGATTCCGACGCCCATGTTGAACGTCCGGAACATCTCCGCTCGATCCACGCCACCGGCTCGCTCGAGCTGCTGGAACAGGTTCGGCACCTGCCAGCTCGCCGCGTCGATCTCGGCGTCCAGCGTATCGGTCAGCGTCCGGTTCACATTGCCCGGCAACCCGCCGCCGGTGATGTGCGCCATGCCGTGAATGTGACCGAGAACCGGTCGCAATACCGGCAGATACGAGCGATGGACCCGCAGCAGCACGTCCGCCACCGAGGCATCTTCCCCCGGGAAGGGATCGTCGACAGCCAGGCCCATCCGTTCAGAGACGATGCGCCGGGCCAGGGAGTAACCATTGGTGTGGAGGCCGCTGCTGGCGAGGCCGAGGATCACATCTCCTTCACAGACCCGATCGGCACCGAGGATGGCGTCCTCTTCCACCATGCCGACGATGAAGCCGGCGAGGTCGTAGTCCGGAGGCGTGTAGATGCCTGGCATCTCCGCCGTCTCGCCGCCGACGAGCGAGCAGCCGTTCTCGCGGCATCCAGCAGCGACGCCCTCCACGACCGCGGCCACGACTTCGGGGACGAGACGGCCGGCGGCGAAGTAATCGAGGAAGAAGAGCGGAACGGCGCCCTGCACGAGGATGTCGTTGACGCAGTGGTTCACCAGGTCGTGCCCAACCGTGCCGTGGCGGTTTGCCTCGATGGCGACGCGCAGCTTCGTGCCCACGCCGTCGGCGCTGGAGACCAGCACCGGGCGGTGCGCCTCGGCGGGCATCCGGAACATGCCGCCAAATCCGCCGAAGCTCCCGCGCGCGCCCACGGTGAAGGTTGATTCCACGGCAGCACGGATGCGCTGCTTCACCGCATCCGAGCGATCGATGTCCACGCCGGCGCTGGCGTAATCCATCGCGCCGGCGGGACGGCCGTCACCACCGCGCTCGTCGCTCACGTAGCCAGGTCCTCCTCGAACGCGACGAGGGCGTGGAAGTCGCGCACGCGGGCCGCGATGTCGCTCGGCGTGATCTCGAGCAGCCGCTGGACGGAGAACTTCTCGACTGCGAACGATCCCATGGCCGAGCCGTACACCACCGCGCGGCGCATGTTGGCCTCGCCCAGGTCGCCGGTGCGCGCGAGGTAGCCCATGAAGCCGCCGGCAAAGGAGTCACCGGCGCCGGTGGGGTCGAACACGGACTCGAGCGGGTAGGCGGGCGCGAAGAAGATGGAGTTCTCCCGGAACAGGAAGGCGCCGTGCTCACCCTTCTTGATCACCACCATCTTCGGGCCGCGCTCCATGATCCAGCGCGCCGCCTTCACGAGGTTGAAGCAATCGGTCAGCTGCCGCGCTTCGCCGTCGTTGAGGGTGATCAGGTCCACGTGCTTGATGAGCTCGAGAATGTCCGGCCGCCGGCTCTCGATCCAGAAGTTCATCGTGTCGCACGCCACGAGCGCCGGCCGCTGCACCTGCCTCAGCACGTCGAGCTGGAGGCGCGGATCGATGTTGGCGAGGAAGACGAACGGCGCCTGCCGGAACTGCGGCGGGATTTTCGGGCTGAAGTGGGAGAAGACCCCGAGGTGGGTCTCGAGCGTCTCGGCCGAATTCAGGTCGTGCCGATAGCGGCCGCGCCAGCGGAAGGAGTTGCCATCTGCCTGCTCGAGGCCGGCCATGTCCACCCCGCGCTTCCTGAGCGGCTCCAGCTGCTGCATGGGGTAGTCGTTGCCGACCACGCCGACCAGCTGCACCGGCGCGAGGTGGCTCGCCGACGCGGAGAAGAAGGTGCCGGACCCGCCGATGACGTTGTCGGCCTTGCCGAACGGGGTTTCAACCGAGTCCAGCGCAACGGAACCAACGACGAGGACGGACATGAGGGACAGGTGAAGGATGACTTGATCGTGAAGCGTGAACCGTGAACCGTGAACCGTGAACGCGCTCGCAGCGACGGTTCACCGTTCACCATCTACGGTTCACCTGACGCTACATCCGCTCCGGCGCGCTGATGCCGAGCATGGTGAGACCGTTGCGCAGCACGATCTGCGACGCGCGTGCGAGCAGAAGTCGCGCCCGGGTGATCGGCTCCGGTTCGTTGAGCACGTGCGCCTTGTGATACCAGAGGTGCACCTTCCCGGCCATGTCGTGCAGGTACGTGGCCACGCGGTGCGGCTCGAGCGCCTCGGCTGCACCGGCCACGAGCGCCGGGAAATCGAGCAGCGCCTTCATGAGCTCCGTCTCTTCCGGCAAGGTGAGCACCGAGAGATCGGCGTTCGCGTCGATCGACGCCGGATCGATCTCGCCGACACGGAAGATCCCCGACATCCGCGCGTGTGCCATCTGGATGTAATAGACGGGGTTCTCCTCGCTCTGCGAGCGCGCCAGGTCCACGTCGAACGAGAGCTGCGAGTCCCCCTTCCGCATGAGGAAGAAGTAGCGCACCGCGTCGCGTCCGACTTCGTCGATCAGGTCGCGCACGGTGACGTAGCTGCCGGCGCGCTTGGAGATCTTCACCTCCTCGCCGCCGCGCATGACCGTCACCATCTGGTGCAGCACGTACTCCGGGTAGCCCTCGGGAATGCCGATGTCGAGCGCCTGGAGGCCGGCGCGCACGCGCGTCACGGTGCTGTGATGATCCGCCCCCTGCACGTTGATGGCGCGCTTGAATCCCCGCTCCCATTTCGTGACGTGGTAGGCGACGTCGGGGACGAAATACGTGTACGTCCCGCCCTTCTCGGCGCTCTTGCGCATCACGCGGTCCTGGTCGTCACCATACTCCGTGGTGCGCAGGAAGAGCGCGCCGTCCTTGTCGTACGTGCGGCCGCGCTCGACGAGCGCGTGCACCGTGCGCTCCACGCGGCCATCCTCGTAGAGCGAGGACTCCAGGAAATAGGTGTCGAAGGCGACGCCGAACGCCTGCATGTCGCGATCCTGTTCCTTGCGCAGTTCCCGCACGGCGAAGCGACGCATCGCGTCGAGGTTGTTCCCCGCTGCGTCCTCCGGATGCTCGGCGACGTACCGCTGCGCGATCTCGGCGATGTACTCGCCGTGATAGCCCCCCTCGGGAATCTCGAGCGGTGCGCCGCCCAGCTCGCGGACGCGCGCCTGGGTGCTCCTCGCCAGGTTCTCGATCTGCACGCCGGCGTCGTTGTAGTAGAACTCGCGCGACACGCGCCATCCCGTCCACTCGAGGAGCGAGGCGATGGCATCACCCAGGGCCGCCTGGCGCCCGTGGCCGACGTGAAGTGGCCCGGTGGGGTTCGCGCTCACGAACTCCACGACGACCGGCTTCGCCGAGCCGGCGTCGCTGCGGCCGTAGCGCTCACCGGCACCGACGAGTGCGCGCAGGCCTCCCGCGACGGTGTCCGCACTCATCCGCAGGTTGATGAATCCCGGGCCGGCCACGTCGGCGCCGGCGCGGCCGGCGGCCTCGAAGTCCAGCGCCTTCACGAGCTCCTGCGCGAGGTCACGCGGCTTCCGGCCGAGCGGTCTGGCGAGGACCATGGCGACGTTCGTCGCCCAGTCGCCGAAGGCGGGGTCACGGGGGCGTTCGAGCAGCGGCTCGACGTCCGCCGGCGCGCCAAGCGAGCGGGCAGCGCGCGCCAGCTCGGCGCGCAGCGCGTCAGTGCCGGCGCTCACTCGCCAGTGCTCTTCTTCGGGGCCGGCTTCGTATCCGGCGCAGGCGCCGGTGAAGGCGCAGCAGCGGAGGAAGTGCCGCCACCCTCGGCAGGGCCCTTCGTGCTGTCGCCCTTGGACTCCGGCTTCGCTCCGCCGTCGCTTGCGCCGGAACCACTGGCGCTCTTCGGCGCGCTCCCCTTGTCGCGGTGCGCGTTCTTGCCGTAGTCGGTGAGGTAGAAGCCCGATCCCTTGAAGGAAAAGCCGGCGGGCGACAGAAAGCGCTCGGCGAGCGCGCCACATTCCGGACAAGCGGCCTGGGATTCGGCGCCGCTGATGGTGCGATAGAACTTCTCGAACTCGTGCCCGTTCGGACAGCGGAACTCGTAAGTTGGCATCTATGTGAGACTTAGGTGACGCTGATCCAGCCGGGAAACCTAGTGATGGGAGAGGGGCAACGGTAGGTGTGGAAAACCGGAAGGTCAGAAGGTCAGAAGGTCAGAAGGTCAGAAGGTCAGAAGGTCAGAAGGTCAGAAGGCCGGTGCCCACCTCCTCATGTTCCGACCTCTCGTCCTTCCTCAACGCACGACGGGCCCGGCAGCCATCGGCTGCCGGGCCCGTCGTGCGTTGACCGCTCTTAGAAGCGGATGCCGAACGTCAGCGGCACCGACTTCATGCTCGTGCCGTCGCCGGTCGAGATCTGCGTGTAGCGGGCATCGATACGCGCCGGGATGCGACCCATGGCGAAGTCGAGGCCAGCACCGGCGTTGAAGCCCCAGTGGCTCTCGGTCGGGATGCCGTTGCCCAGGTCATAGTGGGCGAAGCTGGCGCCACCCGTCAGGTACGGCGCGATCGCGCTCGGGCGGCGCGACGTCCAGAGCACCGCGTTCAGGTCGGCGCCCATCGTCTTGTTGCTGCCATCGACGCCGGTCGCCTTGAAGCTGTTGCTCGAGTAGCTCGCGTCGGCGCGCAGGCCGAGCATCGAGGAATTGCGGAGATCCATCGAGCCGCCGAAGGTGTAGCCCGTGTTGAACGCGTCGGACGCGTCACCCATCGGCATCGAGGCGCCGCCGAAGACGGCGAACGACAGCGGCTTGTGGGCAACCTGCGCGCTCAGCATGCTGGGCGCGAGGAGGACGGCACCGGCAACGGCCATCGTGCGGAAGATGTTGATCGGTCGCATGGAACCTCTGGCGAAGTGGAGCGGACCGCCTTGTGGACCAGCGGGCGAATCCGCCGTGGAAACGACGCGGCCTTCCGCGTCGCATGTGAAGCGGCGCGAGCCTGTCGGCCCGCGCCGCTTCGGGGAGATCAGCGCGTGTACACCGACAGGCCGGCGAGCAGACCGATGGCGTTCTGGGTCGCGCCGTCGTTGCTCGCGTGGGAGAAGTTGGCTTCCCAGCGCGTGGCGAACCGGTTACCGACCGGCACCTTCACGCCGAAGCCGGCACCGAAGCTGAACGCGCTGTCCGACCCGCCGTCACCCGAGATGCCGTCGAGCCCGATGAAGGGACGGACGTACATCTGGTTGGCCGCCCGGCTGGTCGAGAAGTGGTAGAGCATCCCGAGGCCGAGTCCGTACGTGGTCAGGTGCCCGCCGTCGAAGCTCGTGTAGTTCAGGCGGAGCGACGGCTCGAGCGAAATCTCGGGCGAAAGGAAGAAGCCCACCCGGATTCCCTGGATCGGGATCTGGAAGGAGGTGGTCTTCGGATCATCGAGGGTGAACTGCAGCCCCGCATCCACGCCCAGCTCGGGCGACGGATTCACGGAAGCCATGCTGCTGCTGCGGGTCGTCCGCTGCGCACTGGCGGTCGAAGCAATCGCGATCAGCGAGAGCGCGGCAAACGAAAGAACCCGACGCATACGTTCTAATCCTGTAGTCTGGTGGGCCGGCAGATTTGTGTCCCTCCCGGTCGGGAAGGTCACGAATCAGACTGCCGAACTCGCTACAGGTCACGGCGGGCTGGTGACGCGGTCGACGGTGACCTCGATCACATTTCAGGTGTTGGGGCGGTACGTGCCCCAAACGGACGCCAGCGCATCGCTGATCTCACCCACGCTCGCGCGCGCGCGGACCGCCTCCACGATGGCCGGCATGAGCGCAGGACGCTCTCCCCCGTCGTCCGACGCGTAGGGCGCCGCGGCTTCCACGAGCGTCGAGAGCGCACGACGCACCGCACCGTCGTCGCGCTTCGCGCGCACGGTCGACAGCGCCGCCACCTGCTCGCGCTCCAGCGCGGAATAGTCGGGGACCGGGATGGCGGGCGGCGCGCTGTCATCGGCGAACCGGTTCACGCCCACGATGGTCGTCTCGCCGCGCTCCACCGAGAGCTGGTACTCGTATGCCGAGCGTCCGATCTCCTCCTGGAAGAA
>CAMLIU010000036.1 GCA_946479995.1 uncultured Gemmatimonadota bacterium
CGGTGACGATCCCCAGCTTGCTGGAGAGCCCCTGCAGGAGCACCGCCATCAGGTTGGAGAGCAGGATCACGCTGAGCAGCGTGTAGCCGAAGCGCGAGCCGCCGGCGAGATCGGTGGCCCAGTTGCCGGGGTCCATGTAGCCGACCGCCACCAGGTAGCCGGGCCCGGCAAAGGCGAGCACCTTTCGCCAGATGGTCGTGCCGGATACCGGCACCGAGCGGTAGACCTCCGCCAGGCTCGGCGCGACGCGCGCGCGGCGCCAGCCGGTCTCGGGCTGCGGTTCGGGTTCGGGTTGCGACGTATGAAGGCGAACGGACATGGATTCCTGCTGGTGGTCCGTGGTCGCCAGAAGGACGACGAGCGGATATTTAGGGTAACCTAAACAATTTTCGCTGGGAGACTAGACCATGGACGTCACCGCCCTCGGCCAGGTCGCGCTCACGGTGTCCGATGTCCCGCGCAGCACGGCGTTCTACCGCGACTCGGTCGGGCTGCGATTCCTGTTCGCCGCGGGCCCTTCCCTCGCCTTCCTCGACCTGGGCAACGCGCGCCTGATGCTCTCGGCGCCGGAAGGCACCTTCACCCCGGGATCGGGGACGGTGCTCTACCTGCGGGTGGCCGACATCCTGGCCTCCCACGCCGCCCTGTGCGGCCGCGGGGTGCAGTTCGTGGACGAGCCGCATCTCGTGGCCCCGATGCCGGACCACGACCTGTGGATGTGCTTCTTCCGCGACCCGGATGGATACACCCTGGCGCTCATGTGCGAGCGCCCGAAGGGTGCCCGCTGACGCGATCAGCCGGCGGCGGGCGGCGGCGTGTCGTCGTCGAACGAGGCGCCGACGGGGGGCACGCCGGCGTATTCCATGAACTGCCGGAGCACGCGCTCGGTGAGCCCCCACACCGTGTAGGCGCCGTGGCGGAACACGCTCACGCTGCGCTCCACGCCGCGCACCGTCACGACCCCGGTGCCCCACGCGGTGGGCGTGCGCAGCTCGGTCAGCGGGACCCAGAACGCCGCGGCCACTTCCTCGCTCGCCACGATGCGGACGTCACGGCGCACCAGTGCGACGTACGGACGGATGACGAGCGGCGGGAGATGAGGGGATATCGGACGAAGGTCGTCGAGGTGGCCGAGCACGCGCCCGTAGCGCGAGATGTCGACACCAGTCTCCTCGTAGGTCTCGCGGATGGCCGTCGCGGCGAGGTCGGCGTCACCCGGCTCGGCGCGGCCGCCGGGACAGGCGATGTGCCCGCTCCACGGATCGCGATCCACGACCGCGCGCTGGATCATCAGCAGCTCGGGCTCGTTGTCGGGGCGGGCGCGCAGCGCCAGCATCACCGCCGCGGCACGCGCCCCCTCGGGGAGCGGGATCTCACGCCCCGGACGCTCGGCGAGTGAGCGCTCGAGCTGCCTGACGACGGGATGTGTCGCGAGCCGGCCCATTTCAATCGTCCACGTCACCGCCCGCTTCGGCCCAGCCACGGAATCCTCCCGCCAGCGAGCTCACCTTCTCGTAGCCCATCTGGTGCAGCGTGTCCGCGGCGAATGCGCTCCGGTTGCCGCTCGCACAGTAGATCACCACCTCCGCGCTGCGCGGCACGGCGGCCTCGATCTTCGATTCCAGCGTGCCGCGCGAGATGTGCAGCGCACCCGGGATGCGCCCGAGGTTCACCTCCTGCTGGTCGCGCACGTCGAGGAAGGTGACGTTGCCGCGCTGATGGAGCGCGAGTGCCTCGGCGGGACTCACTTCCCGGATGCGTGACTTCGCTTCGTTGACCAGATCGGTGCAGCTCTTCATCGAGACTCGTGTAGTGATGGGTATGTCGTTCGTCGCGCAGCTGACCAGCGTCAGCTTCTCGTTACATGAAGCGTGCGAGCGTCGGCGTCGAGCTCGGCGCGTGCGCCGAGTGGGATGGTCCACTGGTCGGCGATGTGGCCGAGGGGGATTCCCGTCACGGACGGCACGCGTGCCGCATCGGCGGCATCGCGCAGGATGTCGTCCAGTTCGCAGGGCTCGCTGTCGAGCGGGTCGGCACCTTCGGTGAACTGGCCGAAGGCGATGCCGGCAAGGCGATCGAATGCGCCGGAGAGACGCAGCTGCTGCAGCATCCGGTCGATGCGGTAGTTCGCCTCGCCCACGTCCTCGAGAACGAGGATGGCATCGGTGTAGTCCGGCGCGTAGGGGGTGCCGGCGAGCGCCGCGAGCAGCGCGAGGTTGCCACCGACGAGGCGCCCCGCGGCGCGGCCGCCGCGCACGGTGCGTGCGAGCGGCGCACTGCCGCACGGATCTCCCTGCTGCACCACGGCACGCACGAGCGAGTCACGCGAAAAATCCGTGAGCTCGCCCCGCGCCGTGGGTGCGTGATAGCTCACCACGCCGGAGCGCACGTTCACCGCGCAGTGAAGGGCGGTGATGTCGGAATAACCGAGCAGGGGCCGCGGGTTGCGGCGCAGCGCGTCGTAGTCGAGCGCGTCGAGGATGCGCATCGCGCCGTAGCCGCCGCGCAGGCACCAGATGCCGTCCACCGCATCGTCTCGCAGTGCGGCGTTGAAGTCGGCGGCGCGTTCGGCGTCGGTTCCCGCGAGGTAGCCGTGGCGCGACAGGGCGTGCGGCCCGACGACCGGCTCCCAGCCGAGGGAGGTGGCGTGGGCGATGGCCGCCTGCAGCTCCTGCTCGCCGCGCAGCGGGCCGGCCGGCGCGACGAGCGCGACGCGCGCGCCGGCAGAAAGTGGTGATGGAAGCTGCATGTGGCGCAACGTAGAGAGCGCTATTGCCCAGTGCAACGCCGCGTTGACGAGTGCTCACGAAGACGAGCGGGCGCGACGGCGCGAGCGTTCTCGAGCGTGAATTGCGGCACCCGATATGCGCTTCCCTTGCCGTCACCCGGAGGAGACGGGCAGGGAGGCTGCGTGTCGCGCTCCGGGAGATGTCCACTGGCTTAGGAGGACTTTTATATGGCAGATCGCGACCGGAACACCTCAGGCTCATCGAACAGCGACCAGAGCGGCAGGAGCGCCTCGTCGGGAAGCTCGAACCGGGATCCCGGAAGTTCGTCGCAGGGCGACGGACACTCCGCGTCCGACCGGGATCGGCATGCATCGTCGAGCGGCTCGAGCACGGGCGGTGTCGGGGGGAGCTCGGGGTCGTCGAGCTCGCCGGGAAGTCCACGCAACGCATCGGGCAGCTCGTCCTCCGATCGCTCGAGCGGAATGAGCGGCAGCTCATCCAACTCGTCGCTGGATCGCGACGAGAACATCGGGTCCTCGGGCAGCCGCGAGAACTCCGGTGGGATGTCGGGCTCCAGCCGCACCGGCTCGAGCGGCGTATCCGGCTCGGGCAGCACTAGCGGGTCGAGCGGCATGTCGGGCTCTGGCAGCAGCGGCAGCTCGTCCGGCATGTCGGGCTCGAGCAGCAGCGGGCAGTCCGGCCGCAGCGCCTCCTCGGGCTCGTCCGGGTCATCGGGCTCCTCGGGTTCGTCCGGCTCGTCCGGATCCTCGGGCCGCTCGGGCAGCTCCGGCTCATCCGGCAGCAACAGGTAGCGATCGGATGACCGGCCAGGCGAAGGGCGCTCTCCCCACGGGGAGAGCGCCCTTCGTCGCTTCGACGGCAGGAGACCACGGTTCGCTGTCGCGTGCGATGTCCTGGTGCCGGCGAATGACGCACGACGCGGCACGATGTGCGCGTGCGTACTCTCCGACAGGCGGCAGCGCTCCTCGCGCGCGCTAACACCAACGACGGCCTCCTCGCGCTCGCCGGCGTGCTGGGATTCGACGGCGCGGCGATTCCGCTGGACGCGGACACGCGCGCCAACCTCGGCATTCCGCCAGCCGCCGGCGACGTGCGCCTGATGCGCGGCGCCGGCGCGCTCCGCGCGCTGCTCGTGCTCGCGCCGCCGGATGCGCCGCTTCGTCCCGTTCTCGCCCAGCTCGCCGCCTCACTCGCGCGCCGCACCTCCCACGTGCTGTGGACCCTCGTCGCCGCATCCGGCGACGGAGGGGAGGCAGCCATCGCCTGCTGGACGGGAGAGCAGCACCCTCCGCGGCTCGCCGCGCTATTCATACGCCCTTCACAAGTGGTGGCGAGCGACGCGGAGACGCTCTGTTCGCTGGAGGCGGCAAGCGCTGGCGATGACCTGCTGGTCCACACGCGCTGGTGCGAGCTGCTCGGCCGCACCGCGCTGTCGCGCCGCTTCTACCGGACGTTGGAACAGCGCATCGCGGCCCTTGCCGGCTCGCTGCCGCGCATGCCGGAGCCGGACCGTGCCGAGCTTGCGCTGCTGTACGCGTCGCGCCTGCTCTTTCTCTCCTTCCTCCAGGCGAAAGGCTGGCTCGATGGCGACCGCGCCTTCCTCGCCAACCGGTTCGACGCGTGCATGGCGCGGGGCGGCGGCTTCCACGCGCGGGTGCTGGAGCCGCTCTTCTTCGGCACGCTCAACACGCCGCCACGCCGGCGCGCCGCCGCCGCCCGCGCCTTCGGCGAGATCCCCTTCCTGAATGGCGGCCTGTTCGGGCGAACGCCGCTGGAGCGCCGTCACGCCAGGGCGCGCTTCTCCGACGAGGCGTTCGGTGAGCTGTTCGCCCAATTGCTCGGCGCGTACCGCTTCACCGCGCGCGAGGAGCAGGCGCTGTGGTCCGAGGTGGCGATCGATCCGGAGATGCTCGGCCGCGCCTTCGAGTCGCTGATGGCGGCGCGCGAGCGCCGTGTCAGTGGCGCCTTCTACACACCGTACGCACTCGTGGCGCAGGTGGCGGACCATGCGCTCGTCGCCGCGCTCGCCACTCGAGGCGTGGATCCGTCGTGGGTCGAGCGTGCGCTGCGCGGCGAACCACTCGCAGACGATGCCGGACGCCAGCTCCGCGAGCACATGCGTTCGCTCACCGTGCTCGATCCCGCGTGCGGCTCCGGCGCGTTCCTCGTCTACCTGCTCGAGCGGCTGACGCAGCTTCACGTCGCTGCGGGTGACACCCGAGGCGTGGCGGCGATCCGGCGCGAGGTGCTGACGCGCGCCATTCACGGCGTGGACATCAATCCCACGGCGGTGTGGCTGTGCGAGCTGCGGCTCTGGCTCTCGGTGGTGATCGAGAGCGACGAGACGCGGATGTCGGCGGTCCCGCCACTGCCGAACCTCGATTGCAACGTTCGCGTGGGTGACACCCTCGCCGGCGAGGCGTTCGACGAGCCGGCCATGCTGGTCGGGCCGCCCGCCACGCTGGCGCGGCTTCGTGATCGGTACGTGCGCGCGTCGGGTGCGCGAAAGGCCACGCTCCGGCGCGCGCTCGCCCGTGAGGAAACGCGCCGCGCCCTGGCGACGATCGACTTCCACCTGCGTCGCATCTCCGCCCAGCGGCGGGAGTGGGTGCTGGCGCGCCGCAGCCCTGACCTGTTCGGGGAGCGCGACCGAGGCTCGATGCAGCCGGTGCAGGTCCGCCGTGAGCTGCGCGATCGCGCCTCCTCGCTGCGGCGGGAGCGACGTCGCATCGCCGATGGGGGTGCGTTGCCGTTCTCGTTCTCGACGCACTTCGCCCACGTGCACGCGGAGGGGGGATTCGGGCTCGTGATCGGCAATCCGCCATGGGTCCGCCTGCACAACATCGCGCCGGCGGCGCGCGACGCCCTGCGCTCGCGGTATCGCGTGTTCTCCGACGCCGCGTGGGAGCCCGTCGCCGAGTCGCCCGTGCGCGGCCGTGGCTTCGCGGCGCAGGTGGACCTGGCTGCGCTGTTCGTGGAGCGGAGCATCGCGCTCGCGGCCGCCGGCGGCGCAATCGCGCTCCTGCTGCCGGCGAAGCTGTGGCGGTCCCTGTCGGGCGGTGGCGTTCGTCGGCTCATCGCCGCGCGGACGCACCTTCGTCGCCTCGAGGACTGGACCGACGCACCCTGCGCGTTCGACGCGGCCGTGTATCCGTCGGTGCTCGTCGCCACGCGGCTGTCACACGACGACTCCTCGACGCAACGTGACAATCCGAGCGACGAGACGTTGACGGACTACGCCGTGCGCCGGCGCACACTGAGCGTCGGATGGCGCGCCGCGCCCCGCAGGGCGCTGCTCGATCCCGGCGACCCGGCGAGCCCATGGCTCATCGTGCCGAACGAGGTGCGCGCGGTCTTCGACGAGCTTCGCAACCATGGCCACCCACTCGCCGCGGGGCGGTTCGGCCGCGCCGTGCTCGGCGTGAAGTGCGGCTGCAACGAGGCGTTCGTCGTGAATCACGCCGGTGGAGACCAGGTGATGGCGACGGTGGAGTGGCAGGGACGCCGCGGCACGCTCGAGCGCGAGCTGCTGCGGCCGCTGCTGCGCGGCGACGCCGTGCAGTCCTGGCACGTGCCGCCTTCCCCCCGCGCCATCGTGTGGACGCACTCCGATGCGGGCGCTCCCCTCGGCACGCTGCCGCCGGCGGCGGCGCGTTGGCTCGCGCCGTGGCGACGCCGGCTGCGCGCCCGCTCCGACCTGCGCGGCACGGGAAGCTGGTGGATGCTCTTTCGCACCGAGAGCGCCGACAGCACGCGCACGCGCGTCGTGTGGAACGACTTCGGCCGGTCGCCGCGCGCGGCCATCCTCCCCGCCGGCGATCCGACCGTGCCACTGAACAGCTGCTACGTGCTGCCATGCGTCGACCCGGTCGACGCCCTGGCCCTCGCCGCGCTGCTCAACAGCCCGCTCGCGGCCGCGTTCCTCAACGCCATTGCCGAACCGGCACGCGGCGGATGGCATCGGTACCTCGCCTGGACGGTGGAGCTCCTCCCGGTGCCACGCGAGTGGGCACGCGCACGCCGCATCCTCGCGCCGCTCGCCGAGCGTGCCCTGCTCGGCCAGCCGCCCACCGACAGCGAGCTCCTGGCCGCGGCCTGTCACGCCTATCGCCTTGGTCACGAGGACGTGGCACCGCTCGTGGCGTGGTGTCGCTGACCGAGCTGCGCCTGCGCGCCGTGCGGGCGCGCATGGCCGACGTCGTCACCACGTGCGCCGCGCCGCCGGCCATGGGCAGCATCACCCTGCAGCCGCACCAGCAGCTCGCCGTCTCGCGCGTGGCGCAGATGATGGCGCGCCACGGGGGCTGCCTGCTCGCCGACGACGTGGGACGCGGCAAGACGTACGTCGCCCTCGCCGTCGCCAGGCGGTGGACGCGACCGCTCGTCGTGCTGCCGGCATCACTGCGGACTACCTGGCAGCTCGCCATGCGTCGGGCGGGAAGCGACTGCACGATGATCACGCACGAGGCGCTCAGCCGAGGCTCGCTTCCCTCGTGCGAGCCCGACGTCGTGATCGTGGACGAGTCGCACCGCTTCCGGTCGCCGGACTCGAAGAGACATGCCTGCCTCGCCGCGATCACGGCTCACGTGCCGGTGCTGCTCCTCTCGGCCACCCCTCTCCAGAACCGGACGCGTGATCTGGCGGCGCAGCTGGCACTGTTCCTGGGCAGCGCGGCCTTCCGACGGGACGACGCGGCCCTGGCGCGATTCGTCGTTCGCGGAGGCGCGGCGGGCGAAGGCGGGGTCGTGCCCCTCGTCGCGCCGCCCAGATGGCTGCACACCGGCCACGACGACTCGACTGTGCTCAACGCCATCCTCGCCTTGCCGCCACCGGCGCGCACGCTCGACGCGGGAGACGCTGGCGCCCTGCGCACCATCGGCCTCGTTCGAGCCTGGGCCTCCAGCCGCGCGGCGCTCCTGGCGACGGTGCGGAGACGCATGCAGGCGGTCACGGCGCTCGAACAGTGCGCCGCCAGCGGGCTCGCTCCCACGCGTCGTGAGCTTCGCGCCTGGTACGGCGCTGACGGAAACGTGCAGCTCGCCTTCGCGCCGCTGCTCGTGGCAGCTCCGGCGAACGATGCCGACCTCGTGAGCGCCGTGAATGCCGAACGCGCGGCGCTCGATCGCCTGCACGCGGCGCTCCGTGATTCACCCGATCCCGACCCTGCTCGCGTCGCGGCGCTTCGCCGACTGCGCACCGAGCATCCCCGCGTGCGTATCCTCGCCTTCAGCGAGTTCGCCAGCACGGTGCGCGCATTCTTCAGGCTGCTCGCGGCCGATCCCGGCGTGGGGATGCTCACGGCGAGCGAGGCACGCATCGCCAGCGGCCGGCTGTCGCGCGACCAGCTGCTCGACCGCTTCGCACCGGCCAGCCGCGGAGCGCGCGATCCTGTGCCGCGTGAGCAGGTGACGCTGCTGCTCACCACCGACCTGCTGTCGGAGGGCGTGAACCTTCAGGACGCGGGAATCGTGGTCCATCTCGACCTGCCCTGGAATCCCGCCCGACTGGCGCAGCGCGTGGGCCGGGTGCGGCGCCCGGGAGGAGCGTTACTGGTGCGGAGCTGCCTGATGTCGCCTCCGGCCAGCAGCGAGCTGCTTCTGCGCGTGGAGGCCCGCCTGCGTGCCAAGCTCGCGCGTGCCGAGCGGACGATCGGCCCCATGCTCCACGTGATGCCGACGCTGGCACCGCCGGAGAAGGCAGAGGCCGAGCAGCACGACCTTCTCAATGGCGACGTCGCGACCAACGTGCCGAACGCCGAGGCGCAGGGCGCAATCGCCGAGCGGGTAGCGAGCTGGAGGCGCAGCCGCTGGTGCGATCGCTGTCGCGGCAACGAGCCGCTGGTGGCGGCGGTGAAGTGCAGGAATGAAGGCTGGCTCGCCGCCCTGAGCGACGGACGGCTGGTCGCCCGCGTCGGCTCCTCGGCGCCGGACGCGAGCGTCGCCGTTGGACGAGCCGTGGAGCTGCCCTGCTCACGTGCGCGCGCGTGCCGTGACGACGAACGCGCCGCGGCACTGGGCGAGGCGGCTGGATGGCTGGAGCGCGAGCGATTGACGCTCGACTGCGGCGTGCACGACGGCACGTCGACGCTCGATGCCGTGCTGGAGCGACGCATCGCCGGCGTGCTCGCGCGCGTGCCACGTCACCAGCGCGTGCGCCTTCTCGCCCTGGCCACACGCCTGCGTGGCGGTCTCGGACGGCCACGCCCCATTGGTGCGGAGCGCGAGCTCGAGACGCTGCTCGTCATGCAGTCCGAACGTCGGATCGTCGACGTCGAATGGCTCGCCCGCTCCGTCGGGGTCATCGACCGCATGCCCGCACGCGCGCGTGATGCCGAGCCGCCGCGCGTCGTCGCGTTGGTGGTGTTCGGGCCCGCGTCAGGCGCCTGAGCGCGTCAGCGGGAGGGGTGCGGCCTCGGCAGCCAGCGCGCGATGCGCCCCTTCGGCCCTACCGCCCACCCGCTGCCGTCACGCGCGAAGGCCACGCTGTTGTAGGCGACGGAGTCAATCGCCGTCCACGTCGCACCGCCATCGTGTGACACGTCCGTACCGGTGAGCCCGACGGCGACGAGGGCGCGGCCGTTCGACTTCGGCAGGAAAGCCACCGCGGAGCGATAGCCGGCGGGTGAGGAGGCGCTGTCGGCGAGCGTCCAGGTGATGCCGCCGTCGCTCGTCACGGCGAGGTTCCGTCCGCGTAGCGCCGGTTGCTGGTAGTCGCCTCCGGCGACCACGCCATGCCGCGCGTCGCGAAAAGCGACGGAGAAATTCCCCGCCGACGCTACCCCCGCGCGCAGCGGCGTGTCGTGCACCGTCCACGTGCGCCCACGATCCGACGTGTGGAAGATCCGCGCGACGGGCGCGCCTCCGCTCACCAGCCACGCGTCGCTGTCGCCGCCGACGATGAGGCAGGTGCCGCTTGCCGCGAACCCGCCCTCGCCGGGAAGCGCCGCCGGCATCCCCGACGCGGGCATCTCGTGCCAGCTGT